>JBIOIC010000025.1:0-14325 GCA_044449625.1 Gemmatimonadales bacterium
GCAGAGCTACGACCTCAATACGACGCTGAATCTGAACCTCAACTACGCCAGCAATACCCAGATCGTCAGCGCCAACGCGAGCGACCCGCTGCTCTCCACCCAGCAGATGTCGAGCGACTTGAACTTCCAGAGGCGGTTCGCGTGGGGCACGGTCGCCATCGGCGGCAGCCGGCGTCAGAATCTGAATGACGGCAGTGTGACGCAGACTTTTCCGACGCTCACCGTGAGCCCCGCCCCAATCCAGCTCTCGAGCCGGGTCACCTGGTCGCCGGCCCTGACCTTCACCCAGGACCGGGAGCTCGGCTTGCGGGCAGCCGGGATCCCGCTGTTCGGCGGCGCGGGGGGGATCGACACCATCGGTGCCAAGATCAACACACGCAGCACCACCATGAGCTTCGATACACCGCTGCGGATCGGGGACTTCACCTGGCGCAACTCCTTCAGCTATACGGATCAGCTCTCGGATCAGCGCCAGGTCTTCTCATTCAAGGCGCCGAACCTGAGCACCCTCAACCCGTCCGATTCGCAGACGGTGACCGAAGTGGCGAACGGGACCTTTTCCACCGGGATCGACTGGCAGACGGGGATCAACCTGCCGCTCCTGCTCCGGGGCAGCTGGAAGGTCCAGCCCAGTGTCGGGATCGTCAACGCGACCTCCGCCGGGCCCTTCCTGATCCGGAATCGGAATACCGGCGGGCAGTTCGTGCAGCAGGGCAAACGGTTCCAGTTCGCCTTGAGCGCGGCGCCGACGTTCTTCGGATTCATCAATCAGAGCCTCGGTCCCATCGCGCGCATCCGTCACAGCGTGCAGCCGATCATCACCTACAGCTACAGCCCGTCCGCGGCGGTCTCCGACGCCTATGCCAAAGCCATCGCGCAGCCGGGGCAAGTGCCCAAGCTCATCAGCCCGGCCACCCAGCTCGTCTCCATCTCGCTGAATCAGGTCTTCGAGGCGAAGGGCTACCCCCAGCCCGGCGATACTTCCGCCGAGCCCGTGGTCAAGAAGTACAAGCTCCTCAGCATCGCCACCAGCGCCATCGGTTACGACTTTGAGCAGGCCAAGCTCCCGCACCGGACCGGGTGGACCACCCAGAGCGTCACCAATGCCTTTCAGACTGATCTGCTCCCCGGCTTCAGCGCATCGCTGACCCACGATCTCTGGAATGGGCCGGTCGGGACCGACAGCGCGCGGTTTGATCCCTTCCTCACCAACGTGAGCCTGATCTTCGCGGTATCGGGGGGCACCTTCCGGGGGCTCGGCCGATTCTTCGGCCTCCTGGGCCCCGACACCGCCCGCGGTTCCCACGCTGCCGCGCCCCCGCCGCCGAATTATGTGGCGCAGTCGGCCTCCCAGCCCCGTCCGGGCGATTTCAACAGCACCAGCCAATTCGGGGGGGGGACCGGCGGCGGCTTCACGGCCAACGTGAACCTGACGATCAGTCGTCAGCGGCCGAGCGCATTCCTCAATCCTCTCGGCGGGGTCGCGGCCGGGCCGGCGACGCAGGAGAACGTCGGGTTCAGCACCAGCTTTTCGCCCACCCCGTTCTGGAACGTCTCCTGGACGTCGATGTACAACATCGCGCTCCATCGCTTTGAATCGCAGAATGTGCGGCTGCAGCGGAACCTCCACGACTGGCGCGCGGGCTTCACCTTCGTGCAGAACGTGAACGGGAACTTTGCCTTCCTCTTTTCGATCTTCCTGAGCGACCTGCCGGACATCAAGTTCGACTACAATCAGACGACCATCCAGCCCACGGCGTCCCAGTGAGCGGACACCCGCGGAGGGGCGGGTCGTGTCATCCCCCCATTGGGCAACGTCTTAGCTTGTATCGTCCCGATGGCACGGGTCGTGCAATCCACCGGGCATCTTCCAGCATAGGACCGATCATGCGTCGCCTCGCGGGGCTTCTGGCCCTGGCAGTCTTCTCCGCCTGCAGCGCCAGTCAGGGGACCTCGACCAGCCCCTCCACGACGAGCCTGGTCGCGGCACCGTCGGGCCTGACCTACCTGGTCGGTCCGGTGGGCACCGGGACGGCACCGAGCGGCGTGCTCCTGGAGTGGAACTATGACAGCAATCCCAACCTGTCGGTCTGGCGGGTCTACTCGCGGAGATCGTTGAGCGCTCCGTTCAACCTCCGAGCCGAGACCACGTCGCCGACTTTTCATGATGCCGGCGTTCCCGACATGCAGTACCTGGTGACCGCCCTCGACGTCAACGGAGTGGAGAGCAATCCGAGCCTCACCGTCACCATCAACGAAGCGCTGGCCCTCGCTTCGCCCGAATCACTCACCACCACCGCGCTCAATCGCGGCGTCGCGCTCTTCTGGGCCGACAACGCCTTCGCGAGCGATCCCAACGCCTTCCTTCACTACCGCGTCTACAGTGCGTCGTACGACCTCAACGTGCAGAGCTGCAAGACCGACTGGAGCCTGGAGGGGACCACGGTCTCCCCGGAGTTCGTGGCGGGTGTGCTGCTGAATGGCGTGCCACGCTGCTTTGCCGTCACGGCGGTCGACACCCTCGGCTACGAGAGCCTCTGGTCTCCGACCCATCCCGATACCCCCCGTCCCGATGCCCGTGACGTGGTGCTCTACGCCGAACAGGCTCAGGACAGCTTTGCCGCCTTCCGATTTTGGGCGGACACCAATGGTGACGGGCTGGCCGAGGACGGCGAGATTGGCCGGGTCCTCAACGGGACCAACCTCACCGCGGATTTCAGCGTCCAGCGGGATGGCAGCAACAACCTCTTCCTGACGCCGGTCCGGGCCGGAACCACGGTGCAGTCGGCCGGAGCGATCACCGACCTCGGTGACATCCACGGCGCGCCGGTGAGTGGGTACGGGGCGACCGCGCTGCAGGCCCTGCCGGGCAACGGCTACATCTTCCAGATGAGCGGCGGTGATGGGTTCGAACGCTACGGCGCAGTACGGGTCAGCCACGTAGGCCAGACCTTTCTCATCCTCGATTGGGCCTATCAGAGCGATCCGGGAAATCCGATGCTGACCCTTCGGCCTCGGCCAGCCCCGACGCCGCAGCCACACCAGCGCTAGGGTCGGAAGTGGCAATGCGAGAGGCGAGAAGCGGATTCTGAAATCCGCTTCTCGCTCTTCGTTTGCGGCCTGCTGCTTCTCGTTTACCGCACGCCGTGTAGCTTTCCCCTCCATGTCCAATCCCGCCATCATCCTCGACGGCCATTCCCTCACCATCCACGATGTGGTCCGCTTCGGGCGTGATCCGGAACTTCGGGCCGCGGCCGATCCCGCCGCCGGGACGGCGCTCGCGCGCAGCCGCGCGCAGGTGGAACGCGCCCTCGGCACCGGTGCCGCGATCTACGGGATCAATACCGGGTTCGGCAAGCTCGCCAATGTACGGATCGCCCCTGATCAGCTGGAACAGCTGCAGACCAATCTGGTCCGGAGTCACGCCGCCGGTGTCGGGGCGCCGCTCCCGGCCGATATCGTCCGGGCGATGATGCTGCTGCGCGCCAACGTCCTGCTGCGCCCGACGAGCGGCGTCCGTCCCGGTTTGGTCGATGCGCTCCTGGCGTTGCTCAACTCGGGGATCATCCCGGCGGTGCCGGAGCAGGGCAGCGTCGGGGCGAGCGGTGACCTCGCGCCGCTCAGTCATATCGCCCTGGTGCTGATGGGGGAGGGGGAGGTCCTCGATGCTGGTGGCCATCCGGTTCCCGCGGCGCCGATCCTGGCGCGGGCCGGGATCACCCCGTGGCGCTTCGGAGCCAAGGAAGGGCTCGCCTTCCTCAACGGCACCCAGGCCCAGACCGCCCTGCTGGCTCTCCTGATCCACGATGCTGAGGCACTCTGGCGTACGGCGATCGCCGCGGCGGCGATGAGCCTGGAGGCGCTCCGGGGTACGCCGACCCCGCTCGATCCGCGGATCCACGAGGCTCGGCCGCACGACGGCCAGCGCCGCGCGGCCGAGTTGATGCGGAGCCTCCTCACCGACAGTGCCATCCGCGAATCACACCGGGAGAACGACCCCCGGGTGCAGGACGCCTACAGTCTCCGATGCACGCCGCAGGTGCTCGGTGCCGTGTGGGATGCGATCGCGTTCACCCGGCGGACGGCCGAGATCGAGTTGAACGCATCGACGGACAATCCGCTCGTCTTCGACGGGGAGGTGCTCTCGGGCGGGAACTTCCACGGTCAACCGGTGGCGCAGGCGCTCGACATCCTCGCCATCGGCCTGACGACGCTGCAGGCGCTGGCCGAGCGGCGGGTGGAACGGCTGGTCAACCCCGACCTCTCCCAAGGGCTGCCCGCTTTTCTCACCGCCGATCCTGGCCTGCAGTCGGGCTTCATGATGGTCCAGATCACGGCGGCCTCCCTGGTGGCGGAGTCTCGTTCGCTCGCGATGCCGGCGAGCATCGGGTCGATCCCGACCGACGCCAACCAGGAGGACTTCGTGCCGATGGGAATGGCGGCGGCCTTCAAGGCCCGGCGGATACTGGCCAATGCCCAGCACGTGATCGCGGCCGAACTGCTCTGCGGCGCCCAGGGCCTCGAGCTCCTGAAGCCGCTCACCCCTGGCCGGGGGGTGGCTGAGCTCTACGCCAAGGTGCGGGCCCCCGGTACCGGCGTGGCGCCGCTGGGTGCCGACCGTCCCCCCGCCCCGGATCTGACTCGGCTGGCCCGGGGAGTGGCGGCCGGAGACTTCGCTCCCCCGGCCCTCTGACCCGGTCCCGGGTCGCCCCCGGCGTGGCCCAACCTCAAGTCCCACCGGGTTTTGGCTTGCTCGCCCGGCGGGCCGCCGGTATTATTCGACCTCCGGGTTTCCATCCACGAGTGTCTTCCAGCGGCCGAGCGGCATGAATCTCGACAAAGTCAAGGAAGCGGCGCGCAAGTTCGAGCAGAAGGAAGACTGGCGCCGCGCCATCGAGGTCTACCAGAAGGCCATCCAGGAGTTCGAGTCGGGAGCCGACCCGACCCCTGATGTGGCGGTGTACAACAAGGTCGGCGACCTCCACCTCAAGGCCAACGAACCCGCCGCGGCAGTGCAGGTCTTCGAGCGCGCGGTGGATCTCTATACCGAGCAGGGCTTCCTCAACAACGGCATCGCGCTGTGCGGCAAGATCCTCCGGGTGAACCCCGGACGGGTCCAGATCTATCTCAAGCTCGCCCAGTTGCACGCGCGCAAGAACGTGGTCATCGACGCGAAGAAGAATCTCATTGAGTATCTCGAGCGGATGAGCCAGCTCAAGAAACTCGATGAGGGCTTCCAGGCGATGAAGAAGTTCGCCGAGCAGTTCCCTGATAACCGCGAGATCCGGGGGATGCTCACGGAGCTGTTGCAGGCGGCGGCGCGTTCTGACGAGGGGAATGCCGAGTTGGCGAAGCTGGTGGCTGAACTCGAGGCGATCCCCGAGGGCGGGAGCCACAAGCGTGGCTCCTCGGCTCAGGCGCGCGCGAGCCGGGCTTCAGTGGTCGCGCCGAAGGGGAAGGGCGATCTCGTCTTCCTCGACGTCGAAGTGGACGAGGAACCGGTCGAAGCTCCCGCCCCTCCGCCCAGGGCGGCCCCCCCGAAGCCCGCGGCACCGGTGCCGGCTCCGACTCCGATTCCAGAGCCTGAACCTGATCTCAGTGTGATGGAGGCCGCCGAGGAGGCCCCCGACCTCGCGCTCGATGCGGGGTTGGAGCTGGAGACGACCAGTCTGGCCGACCCGACGCCAGCCGCGCCTTCGGGGCCGGCGCTCGGACTTGAGCCGACGATGCTGGATGCCGAGGAGATGCCGGCCGGGGAAGCGGCGGCGCTCGACGGCCTGATGCTGGATACGGATGCCGGGATCGATACGCCGGCGGTGGCGGGACTGGAGCCGGCCGAGTTCTCCGCGGAGGGGGTCGACGTGAGCCCCGCCGGGGATCTCGACCTCTCGCTTGACGGGGAGCCGGTGCCGATCGCGGAGGATGCCGAAGCGGCGCCGGAGTTGACGCTGGAGCCGGCGGACGAGCCGCCGGTGCTCGACGGCACCGGGGCGGGGGCGGACCGTTCGCTGCTGCGCTCCAGCGGCGAGATGCTCGCGGTCGGCGACACTCCCGATCTCGACGACGGGGGCGCCCTCGAGCTGGATGTCGAGCCGGCGGGCGCGGATCCGTTGGCGGCGTTCGGCAGCGGGGACACGCCCGGCGGAATGATGGATCTCAACGCGCCGGCTCCGGCCGCCACAGCCGAGGCGGGTCTCACTTTTATTGAGGCCGAGGAGCCGAGCCAGCCCACGATCGAGGAGCTGGAGGAACGGATCCTCGACGCTCCTGATGATCCCGAGGCCCACCGGGCGCTGGGCGAAGCGCTGGTGGCCCAGGGTGATCACTCGCGTGGTCACGAGGAGCTCGAGCTCGCGATGCTGGGCTACGAAGGCCGGGAGGATTGGCGCCACGCCCTCGACCTTGTCAACGAACTGATCCGGCTCGATCCCGCCACAGTGCGGCACTTCCAGAAGCGGGTGGAGCTCTCCTTCCGCCTGGGCGACCGGGAACGCCTGGTGGAAGCGTACGTCGAGCTGGGAGATGCGCTGGTCCGCTCCGGCGCGCTGGAGAAGGCGGTGGCGGTCTACCGGCGAGTGGCGGAGCACGATCCCCACAACGCCCACGCAGCCGCGGCGCTCCAGTCGCTGGCGCCGCCCGAAGCGCCCGCCGCGCCGGCCGCCAAGCCGGCCGCTGCCAAAGCGCCCGCCAAGGCGGCAGACAAGGTTCCCGCGGCGGACAAGCCGAAGCCGACACGGCCCTCTCAACCGGTCCCGATCGCCGACGACGGGTTCGTCGACCTCGGGGCGATGGTGATGGAGGAAGATGCGCCCCGCGACACCCGGATGCGTGTGGGTGACGAGGAGCCGACCGGCGACGAGCAGAAGGACTTCCAGGAGATGCTCGCGCAGTTCAAGCAGGGCATCGACCGCAGCGTGGATGTCGAGGACTACCAGACCCACTACGATCTTGGCGTGGCGTTCAAGGAGATGGGGCTGCTCGACGAGGCGATCGCCGAGTTCCAAAAGGCGCTGCGCGCGCCCGAGGGCCGGCTGCGGACCTCCGAAGCGCTCGGCAACGCCTTCTTCGAGAAGGGGCAGTTCGCCGTCGCCGAGGCGATCCTCAAGCGCGCGGTGGAAGGGGTCCCCGGCGGAGACGAGCAGAAGCTCGGCCTGATCTACTGGCTGGGTCGCTCGGCGGAGGCGCTGCAGAAGCCGGCCGAGGCGCGAGTGCACTACGAGCGGGCGCTGGCGGTGGACATCCGTTTCCAGGATGCCGCCCAGCGGATCAAGCAGCTGGGCGCGGCGGGGCACGCCAAGTGAGCTCTCCGGCGGCGTCGGTCTCGCTGGCGGATCTGCAGGCGCCGGTCCGGGCCGAGCTGGACGCGGTGGGGCTGGAGATTCACCGGATCATCGAGGCCGACTTCCCGCTCATCCGGGAGGTCAACGGGCATCTCCTCCAGATGCAGGGCAAGCTCTTCCGCCCGATGCTGGTCCTGCTCGCCGATCGCGCCACCGGCGGGCGGCATCCGCGGGCCGTCACCTTCGCGGCGGTGCTGGAGCTCATCCACCTGGCCACGCTGGTCCACGATGATGCGGTGGATCACTCGGTGCTCCGCCGCGGGATGCCGACGATCAACGCCCTGTTTACCCATCAGATCTCGGTGATCATGGGGGATTACCTCTACTCCCGCGCCGTCGTCGAGCTGGTGGCGATGCGCGACATCGAAGCACTGGACGTGATCGGGCGGGTGACCAACGACATGACCGTCGGCGAGATGCGGCAACTGCTCGCCCACGACGCCCTGGCTTTTTCGGAAGACGCCTACGATCTGCTCATCCGGGCCAAGACCGCCTCGCTGCTCGCCGGGGCCTGCGAGATCGGGGCCCTCGCGGCGGAGCCGGTGGACCGGGGCGCGTTGCGCCATTTCGGCGAGCAGCTCGGAATGGCGTTCCAGATCGTCGACGACCTGCTGGACTATACCGGCGACGCGTCGGAGACCGGCAAGCCGGTGGGGGGCGATTTGCGGGAACACAAAGTGACCCTCCCGCTCATCGCGGCCTTGCCCCGGTTCAGTCCCGGCGACCGGCGCCAGTTGCAGGAACTCATGCGCGAGCCCCATCCCACCGACGAGCAGATCGGCCGGGTGATCACCGCCGTCACCGCGGCCGGCGGTCTCGACTACGCCCGGGAGCGGGCGCAGCGGCACGCGGCGGCGGCCGAGGCGGCGCTCGATTTGCTGCCGGGTTCGGTCTATCGCGATGCGCTGCGGGGCAGCGTCGGCTACGTTCTGGAGCGGAGGCGCTGATGCCGGCGGGACCGAAGCGGCCCGGGTTCTATCTCGGCGTGCTGGTGGCGGGGTTCTTCGCCGGCGGGTTCCTCAACGCCCTGCTTTCGGCGTTCCTTCCCGATAGCGCGGCCAAGGCGTTCTTTACCTTCACGGTGACCCCGACCCTGGGCCCGGTGTCGATCGACCTGCTGGTGGTTAACTTTGTCCTGGGGCCCATCGGGCTCCACGTGTCGCTCCTCAGTCTGGTCGGCGTCGTGCTGGCCTATCTGGTGGCGCGCTCGCTCTTCTGAAGAGGTGGCGTATGTTCGAGCGTATCGGCTTCTCCGAGATCCTCGTCATCGGAATCCTGTTCTTCCTGTTCTTCGGCGCCAAGCGCCTCCCCGAGATGGGCGCGTCGGTCGGCAAGGGGATCCGCGAGTTCAAGCGGAGCCTCTCCGAGATCAGTGAAGACCTGCCGCCCAGCCAGTCGAATCAGCAGGCCCCGGCGCCGCGGCAGCTCGATCAGCCCGCGAGCCCGCCATCGGGCGGCGCGCCGAAGCGTCTCTCCCAGTAAGCCGCGGCCGGTCCTGACAGGAAACGGGCGGCCTCCCCGCGTGGGGAGGCCGCCCGTTGGCGTGCCGGGCTCGCTCAGAGACCTTGGTCGAGCGCCGGTTGCGCCGCCGCCTGGAACAGCTTCTCCCGATTGTCTTTGATCTTGGCGTTCGTGTGCAGCGCCAGCAGGTAGCTCCGGACCCGATCCTGCCGGGCGCGCTGAATCGCCTTGACCTGGAGATCCCCCAGCTGCTTCTGGAATGCGGTGCTGTCCGCCGGAGTCCGGGCGGTGATCTCGAAGAGATAAATGCCATCCGGCGTATCGAGCAGCGGGCTGCGCTGTCCGACGGCCAAACTGAACGCCGTGCCGACCACGAGCGGATTGCCGATCGGCGGACTGGTCCGGGTGAATGGCCCCATTGACCGGAATGGGAGGTGGAGCGCGGCAGTGGCCTGCTGCAGGCTGCTCCCTTCAGACAGGCGCTTGGAGAGGTCGGCCCCGATCCGGCGGGCGGCGTCGAGCCGCTTGGCATCGCGGACCTGGGTCTCGGCCGCTACGCGCACCTCCGCGAACGGCGGGGTGCCGCTGCCCCGGATGCTGTCGATGCGGAAGAGGTAGAGCGCATCATCGGTCTCCACCAGAGAGCCGATCGATCCCGGCTTCAGGGTCTGAAAGGCCCAGGTACTGGCGTCCGGGATCACATTGACGCCCAGCTGCAGTTGGGTGCCCTTCTGGATCGGGCCGGCCCGGCCGACGCGCAGCCCCATGATCCGGGCCGCCGAGTCGAGCGCGGGGCCGTCCACCCGGTCGCCCGCGAGGCGCTCGATGGAGTCGGCGCGGGCGTCCACCAGATCACGGTGGGGGCCGGCAAGTTCGATCGGGATCAGGATGTGGCGCCCGGTGGCCTTGTCACCGGTCCGCTTGGTGATCTGGATGATGTGGTACCCGAACTCGGTGAGGACGGGGTCGGATACCTTGCCGATCGGGAGCGTGAACGCGGCGGCATCGAACGGCGGCGTCATCTTGCCGCGGGTCCACTCGCCGAGATCGCCACCCTTGGCACCAGAGGCGCTGTCGGCGGATTCACGGCGGGCCACCTCCGCGAAAGGCGCGCCCTTGATGAGCTCGTTGTGAATGGCCTGGGCCCGGGAGAGCGCGGCCAGCGTGTCCGTCCGATCGGGCCCGCGGGGGATCGAGACAAAGCTGAGGAACGCCCCCGCGGGGCGCTCGAAGGTCGACAGATGGGCGTGGTAGTACGCCTCGGCCTCCGCCGTGGTGACGGGGACGGCGGAATCGGGGACGGCGTTCCGCGCGATGACCGCCGTGACGTTCATCGTCACCGTCTCGTGGGCGTCACGGAACTGCTGCCACACCGCCTGATCGGGGACGATGACGTCGCCGGTCACCTGGCGCAGCAGCTTGCTGCGGAGGACCTCATCCCGGTAGCGCTCTTCGAGGACGCCGAGGTAGGGGGCGGCCCCGGGGGATTGCAGCCACCGATGGTACTTGGTGATGTCGAACCGGCCGTTGGTCTGGAAATCGGGGGTCTGCTGCAGCTCCTGCGGAGGCGACTCCTGGATGGCGGTCGCGATCTCGGTCGACGAGGCGGAAATATGGCGCCGCTGGTATTCGGTCTCGAGCACCGCCTGGTCGACGAACTGATTCCACACGTCCTGCCGGATCTGGGCGATGTCGTCGATCCCAAGGCTTCCGGTGGCCTGACGCTGGCGCTGTTCGGTCGCGTTCTGTACCGCCTGCTCGTAGCTTCGCGCGTCGATGGACTGACCGTTGACCGAGCCGGCGCTGGTGGCCGAGGTGACACCGCCGCCGCCACCGGTGACGCCGCTCAGATCCACGACGAGCCAGATGAAGAAGGCCAGACCGGTCACGACGATCAAAGGCGCGGCGTACTTGCGGAAGTAGTTCATCATAGGCGTTAAGAGGTGCTTCCCGTGGGGGTGCTGAAAAGAGCCCCAAGTCTAAGCGCGGCAACGCTCAATCTCAAGCTGGGCAACCTCGCCGGGCGTTGACAGTCCCCCCGGGGCGCGCTACTCTTGCCTCAATCCCCACAACAACTTAGCCCGGGTCCGGATGGCCTACACCAGCGAGATCGAGAAGCTCGAGCGCCGCGTCCAGGAGAATCCCCAGGGGCGCTTTTTCGCGTCCCTGGCCGATGCCTATCGCAAGGACGGCCAGATCGCCCGGGCCCTCGACGTGGTGAAGGCGGGACTCGTGATCCATCCCGACTATGTCTCGGCCCGGGTGGTGCTCGGCCGCTGCTACATGGACCAGGGGGACGACGCGGCGGCGCAGGAGGCGTTCAGTCGCGTCGCCGAACTCGACGGCGAGAGCGTCATCGCCCTCAAGGCCCTGGCGGACATTTCGGAGCGTCAGGGCGATTTTGCCGCGGCGGCCAAGTGGGCCCAGCAGCTCCTGACGGTTGACCCAGGGAGCGATGAGGCTCGGGACCAACTGTCGCGGGTGCAGGCCCAGGCGGCCGTTCCCGATCCGGCCCCCGCCGTCGCCGAGGCGCCCTCCCCATTCCTGGATTTGGCGGAACCTGCGGCCCCTGCCGCGGAAACGGTGGCAACGAGCGAACCCGTGGCCCCCGCGGTCGAACCGGAGCCGGTGGTCGCGCCGACGCCGACACTCGCGCTGGAGGTGGAGCCGCGGCGGGACGCGATTCGGTTTGAGCCTTCGTCCGAAACGGAGCCGCGCACCCTCGAGCTGATGCCGACCGAGCCCGAGCCGTTCCGTTCGTCGAAGCGGATGAGCGGGGTGGAGCTGACCTCGATGGCCGCCGAAGCGCCCGAGCCGGTGGCGCCGGCCCTCGGCCTGGAGGCGACCGCGCCGATGGAGGCGATCTCCGATTCCGCCATCGACGGATTCGAGGTCACCTCCTTCGATGGCGCGGCCGATGCGCGGGATGCGAGCGACGACGTGGTGCGGGAGGATACGATTCTCGAGGCCGCCGAATCCGAGACGATCGAACGGGGAGTGGCGGGGGAGGATACGATCTTCGAGGCCGCCGAATCCGAGATGATCGAACGGGAAGAGGACTTCGGGCTCACCGCCGGGGATGCCAGCGAGTATCAGCAGCCGGATGCTTCGGTTTCCCTGGTGCCGGGCGCCGGAAGCTCCGAGTACCAGACGCCTTCGGCCGTCGATAGCCTGACGCTGGTGGATGAGTCCGATGACGCGCCGCCCACGGGGTTCCACGAGCCCCTGACGGATGAACCGCCATCGGGGGAGCCGGAGCCCGAGCCGGTCGTGACCGAAGCGATGGCCATCCTCTATGCGAGCCAAGGCCATCTGCGTGAGGCGCTCGCCGTCTACCGCGAGCTCCTCGATCGCTCCCCGGCGGATACTCGCCTCGCGGCCAAAGTGGCCGAACTCGAGGGGACCGCGGCCCCGGCGGCACCACGGAGCTGGCGCGCGGCGGAGACGGGAGGCCGGTCGGTCGGCTCCTGGTTGACCGCGGTCACCGGTGCCCGTCTGCCCGAGGTGACGCTGCCGGCGGGATCGGCTCCCGAGATGGCCATCGACACACCGAGGGCATCATCAGCGGTGGACACCGGGATGGACGAATCTCCCCCTTCCGGGGCACCGACCCAGCCGGCCCACGATTCAATGTCGCTCAGCGCCATCTTCGGGGATGAGCCCGCGGCGCCTCCCGTCCACGGGCCGGGAGCGGGATCGTTCGACGACTTCTTCGGGGCGTCGCCCTCGGCGGCGGCCGCGACGGCCGCGCCTCGGCCGCGGAGCATCCGGCAGGTCCAGCCCGATGACGCCGACCTGTCCCAGTTCCAGGACTGGCTCAAGAACCTGAAGAAGTGATGCGCATCGCCGTCCTGAACGGACCGAACCTGGACCTGCTCGGCGAGCGCGAACCCGAGGTCTACGGTCGCGTGACGCTGGCGGAGATCGAAGCGGCCGCGCGGACCGAGGCGGCCCGGCTCGGCGTCGAGCTCGACTGGTTCCAGACCAATCACGAGGGTGCGTTTGTCGAAGCAGTCCACGCCCTGCGCGGCCGGGCCGATGGCGTGGTGGTCAATGCCGCCGCGTGGACTCACAGCAACCTCGCCGTGCGTGATGCCCTCCTCGCCGTTGCGCTGCCGTACGTCGAGGTCCATCTCTCGAATCTCTTCGCCCGGGAGCCGGAGCGCCGCCAGTCGGTCCTGGCCGACCGCGCCGCGGGGTTCATCTGCGGCTTCGGCCCGGCGGGGTACCAACTCGCTTTGCAGGGCCTGGTCGGCCGGCTGCGTGCCCGCTGACCGCCGGGCCGAACGCCAGCGGGCGCTGGCGGCGGCACTCGAGGCCGACGGGCTTGATGCGCTCGTGGTGCAGCATCTCCCGAACATCCGGTACCTGACCGGATTCACCGGTTCGGCGGGAATCCTGGTGGTGCGGGCGGCCGGCTCGGTGCTCCTGACCGACTTCCGGTATGCGGTGCAGGCGCCGCAGGAAGCCGGCGCCGCCGCCCAGATCGAGATCGAAACGGTCAATCTGTGGGACCGGCTCCGGCGCCTGCTGGGAGCGGACGAGGCCGTCGGGTTCGAGGCCCACGTCGCCACGGTCCGCGACGCCAAACGGCTGGGGGAAGGCCGAACGCACCCGCCGGTCGCGACGTCGGATATGGTGGAGCGGTTGCGGGTCCGGAAGGCGCCGGAAGAGGTCGAAGCGATCCGGGCCGCGGCGGTCCTGGCGCAGGAGGCCCTGGCCGAGGTCCTCCCGACGGTCCGCATCGGGGAGAGCGAACTCGCGATCGGCGCGCGCTTGGAGTCGGCGTTGCGGCACCGGGGGAGTGAGTGGCATCCGTTCCCCACGATCGTGGCGTCCGGTCCCCGTTCAGCGCTGCCCCACGCCCGCACCAGTGCCCGGCCGGTGGCTGCTGGTGAGTTCCTGCTGATCGACTTCGGCGCGCAGCTGAACGGCTATTGCTCCGACCTGACCCGCACGGTGGTCCTGGGAAAGGCCGACGAGCGCCAGCGTGCAGTCTACGAGCTGGTCGAGGCGGCCCAGCTCCGCGCCTGCGAGGGGATCCGGGCGGGGCAGACCGGGCGCGAGGCCGATGCACTGGCGCGCGATCCGATCGTGCAGCGGGGATTCGGCGAGGCTTTCGGGCACTCCCTGGGCCACGGACTGGGCCTGGAGGTCCACGAAGCGCCGCGCCTGAGCCCCACGGCCGACACTCCGCTCCCGGCGGGCGCGGTGGTCACCATCGAGCCGGGCATCTATCTTCCCGGTTGGGGCGGTGTGCGATTGGAAGACGACGTGTATCTCGGTCCCGCGGGATCTGAGTGCCTGTCGGATGGCCGCACCGCATTGGTCGAGTTGTAACCCGAAGCACGGTACGCCCGAAGGGAGGGGCATTGGACATCTCCGAGATCGAGCGGCTGACGCGCCTGCTGCGCGATACGCCGGAAGTCGGTTCCATCGAGGTCCGCGGCTGGTTCGGGCGCGGCGTGGTCATCACCCGGCATGGTGTCGGCGTGATGGCGCTGCCGGAGCGTAGGGCGCCGGA
>JBIOIC010000026.1:0-14235 GCA_044449625.1 Gemmatimonadales bacterium
GTCCAGTACGCCATCAAGAACGGCGTGGTCTACGTGCTGGAGGTCAATCCTCGCGCGTCGCGCACGGTGCCGTTCGTCTCCAAGACCTGCGGCGTCCCCTTCGCCGCGCTCGCCGCCGCCGTGATGTCGGGCCAGACCCTCGACGCACTCGGATTGAAGGATGATGTCCTCCAGCCGTATGTCGCGGTGAAAGAGGCGGTATTCCCCTTCAACAAGCTGCACGGCGTCGACCTGATCCTGGGGCCCGAGATGCGCTCGACCGGCGAAGTGATGGGGATCGCCGATTCCTTCGGGATGGCGTTCGCCAAGGCCCAGATTTCGGCCGATGGCGCGCTGCCGCTCGAAGGCACCGTGTTCATCACCGTGAATGATCACGACAAGGTGACGGTGGTGCCGATCGCGCGGCGGTTCCACGAACTCGGCTTCCGGGTCCTCGCCACCGAGGGGACGGCGCGTTACCTCCGACACCGCGGGATTCCGACCGACCGGGTGCTCAAGGTCCACGAGGGCCGGCCCAACGCGATCGACCTGCTCCGCTCGGGACAGATTCAGCTGCTGGTGAACACGCCGCTCGGCAAGCTCACCCAGCAGGACGACTACGCCATCCGCCGGGCGGCCTTGCAGCAGCGGGTACCGTACACCACGACGCTTTCGGCCGCGTCCGCCGCCTGTGATGCGATCATCGCACTCCGGAGCCGGGCCGGCACGGTGCGGTCGTTGCAGGAATGGCACCAACTGGCGCGAGAGTCGGTGCAGACGTGACCTCAACCGGGAGGGGTGACGCGTGATGGGTGACGGGTGACGGGGCAAACAGGATGGTCTGCTCTCGTCACGCGTCACTCGTCACTCGTCACCCGATGTGCAATGACAGACTACTTCGTGCACGAGAGCAGTTATGTCGATGACGGGGCGGTGATCGGGAAGGGGAGCAAGATCTGGCACTTCAGCCACGTGATGGCGGGCGCCGTGATCGGGGAGCGGTGCAATCTGGGCCAGAACGTGGTGGTGATGCCGGGAACCCGGCTCGGCACCAACGTGAAGGTGCAGAACAATGTGTCGATCTACGAGGGCGTGGTCCTCGAGGACGACACCTTCTGCGGGCCCAGCTGTGTCTTCACCAATGTGATGAATCCCCGGAGTCACGTCTCCCGGAAGCACGAATACCGCACGACGCTGGTCCAGCGGGGCGCCTCGATCGGCGCCAACGCCACGATCATCTGCGGGGTCACCCTCGGTCAGTATTGCTTCATCGGGGCCGGTGCCGTGGTCAACCGCGACGTGCCGGCATACGCCCTGATGGTCGGTGTCCCGGCCCGCCGGGCGGGATGGATGTGCCAGTGCGGCGAACGGCTCCATCTGGCCGAAGCCGGGGCCACCTGCGCGCATTGCGGTGCCATCTACGCCGAAGCGGCGGGCGTGCTGCGTCAGATTGCCCCGCCCGCCACGCGCGGGTAAATTCAGCTGTCGTAGCGGGTTCCGTTCATACGCGTCCGGGCTCGCCGGCGGGATCCGGCCGGGTTGCGGGCGCGTCGCACTTCTCGAAAAAGGGTCCATCGTGGCAAACGTTCCGCTGCTCGATCTCGTGGCGCAGTATCGCGCCATCCAGGACAAGGTGCTTCCGGCCCTCCAGGCGGTCATCGAGCGCCAGGGCTTCATCATGGGGCAGGAAGTGGGCCAGTTGGAAGTCGAGCTGGCCAAGCTCTGCCACACCAAGCACGCGGTCGCCTGCGCCAGCGGGACCGATGCGCTGTTGATCCCGCTGCGTGCCCTCGCGCTCAAGCCGGGGGATGAAGTCATTGCGCCCGCCTTCACCTTCTTTGCGACCGCGGGCGCCATCCACAACGCCGGTGGCACGCCGGTGTTCGTCGACATCGAACCGGGCAGCTTCAACGTCGACCCGAAGGCGATCGAGGCGGCGATCACCCCCCGCACGCGCGCCATCGTGGTGGTGCATCTCTACGGCCAGATGGCGGCGATGGAGAAGATCCTCCCCCTCGCCCAGAAGCACGGCCTCGCCGTGATCGAGGACGCGGCACAGGCGGTGGGCGCCCGGCGGAAGATCGACGGTGCCTGGGTGGCTCCGGGGGAGCGGTCCACCGTTGGCACTCTCTCCTTCTTCCCGACCAAGAATCTCGGCGGCTGGGGCGATGGCGGGATGATGGTGGTGCAGGATGACGCGTTCGCGGCCAAGCTCCGTTCCCAGCGGCTCCACGGCGGCACCCGGGAGTACTACCACGACGAGGTCGGGCTCAACAGCCGGCTCGATACCATGCAGGCGGCGGTGCTCCTGGCCAAGCTCCCCTTCCTCGCCGGCTGGAACGATGCCCGGCGGCGTCTGGCCGTGCGCTATGGCGAACTCTTCCAGGGCATCAAGGGTGTCGTTGCGCCGCCGACCGATCCGGCCAACGAGCACATCTTCCATCAATACACCATCCGCGCCGAGCGGCGCGATGCCCTGGCCGAGCACCTCAAGGCCCGGGGGATCGGGCACAAGGTCTATTATCCGCTCGCGCTCCACCTGCAGCCCTGTTTCGCGGATCTGGGGTACAAGGCGGGGAGTCTGCCGGTGACGGAAGCGGCGTGCGCCGCCGTCATCTCGCTGCCGATCTATCCCGAACTCACCGGGGCACAGCAGGAGCAGGTCGTCGGGACAATCCGGGAGTTCTACGCGTGACGCGCATTGCCGTCATCGGCAGCGGGTATGTGGGCCTGGTGGCCGGCGCCTGCTTCGCCGAGACCGGCAATGACGTCGCGTGCGCGGATATTGATGGGGCCAAGATCGCCCGGCTCGCGGCGAACGACATCCCGATCTACGAGCCGGGGCTGGAGGAGCTCGTCCGCCGGAACCAGGCGGAGGGGCGGCTCCGCTTCACCACCGACGTCGGGACCGCCGTGGCTGCCGCCGAGGTGGTGTTCATCGCCGTCGGCACGCCGCCGGGCGAGGACGGGTCGGCCGACCTGAAGCACGTGCTCGCGGTGGCCCGGACCATCGGCCGGCACATGACCGGTCCCAAGGTTGTGGTCACCAAGTCCACCGTGCCGGTCGGCACCGCGGGAAAAGTCCGCGCGGCGATCGCGGCCGAAACCTCAACGCCGTTCACCGTCTGCTCCAATCCGGAGTTCCTGAAGGAAGGGGCGGCGATCGACGACTTCATGCGTCCTGATCGCGTGGTCATCGGCGTGGAGGACGACGCGGCCCGGGCGGTGCTGAGCGAGTTGTACGCTCCGTTCGTCCGCTCCGGCAATCCGGTCATCTTCATGGACATCGCCTCGGCCGAGGTCACCAAGTACGCGGCCAACTCGATGCTGGCGACCCGGATCTCCTTCATCAACCAGGTGGCGGAGTTCTGCGAACGGGTGGGCGCCGACGTGGACCTGGTGCGCAAGGGGATCGGCAGCGACAAGCGGATCGGCCCCGCTTTCCTCTATCCCGGTCCTGGCTACGGCGGCTCCTGTTTTCCGAAGGACGTGCAGGCGCTGGTGCGGTCGGGGCAGGACCACGGAATGCGTTTCGACCTGCTCGAAGCGGTCGAAGCGGTCAACGCCCGTCAGAAGCTCCGGCTGCTCGACAAGGTGAAGGCCGCCCTCGGCGCAGAGCTCGCCGGTCGCGTCGTCGGGGTGTGGGGTCTTGCCTTCAAGGCGGAGACCGATGACATGCGCGAGAGCCCGGCGATCCCCCTGATCGAAGGGCTGCTGGCCGCGGGCGCCGTGGTGCAGGTCCACGATCCGAAGGCGTCCGAAACGGCGCACGCGGTCTTCGGCGCCCGTGTGACCTACGCACCTGAACCGTACGCCGCGGCAACCGGCGCCGACGCGCTCTGCCTGGTCACGGAATGGCTGGTTTACCGCACCCCCGATTTCGCGCGGCTGAAGCGGGTGCTGCGCCGGCCGCTGGTGATTGACGGACGGAACCTCTTTGCGCCGGCACGGATGGCGGCGCTCGGTTTCGAGTACCACGGGATCGGCCGGAGGCAGGCGTGAAGGTCCTCATCACCGGTGCCGCGGGATTCCTCGGGTCCCATCTGACCGACCGCTTCCTGGCCGACGGCCACGAAGTCCTCGGCATGGACAACTTCGTCACCGGCTCTCCCGACAACATCGCCCACCTGGCGGATCACCCGAAGTTTCGCTTCGTGCGCCACGACGTGACCGAGTTCATGGCCGTCGAGGGGCCGCTCGACGGCGTGCTGCATTTCGCGTCGCCCGCGAGCCCGGTGGATTACCTCGAACTCCCGATTCAGACGCTCAAGGTCGGCTCGCTCGGCACCCACAAGGCGCTGGGCCTGGCCAAGGCGAAGGGCGCGCGGTTCTTCCTCGCCTCCACCTCCGAGGTCTACGGCGATCCGCAGGTGCATCCGCAGCCGGAGAGTTACTGGGGCCACGTCAATCCGATCGGCCCGCGCGGCGTGTACGACGAGGCCAAGCGTTTCGCCGAGGCGATGACGATGGCCTACCACCGGTATCACGGGGTGGATACCCGCATCGTCCGGATCTTCAATACCTACGGTCCGCGGATGCGGCCGCGGGACGGTCGGGTCGTCTCCAACTTCATCGTCCAGGCGCTTCGCGGCGAACCGCTCACCGTCTACGGCGCCGGGGGCCAGAGCCGGTCCTTCTGCTACGTCTCCGATCTGATCGAGGGGATCTACCGGCTGTTCCAGAGCAGCCGCACCGATCCGACCAACATCGGCAACCCGGTGGAGTTCACCGTCCGGCAACTGGCGGAGCTGGTGCTCCGGCTCACCGGATCAGCCTCCTCCGTCGTCGAGCTCCCGCTGCCGGTCGACGATCCGAAAGTCCGGCAACCCGACATCACCATCGCGCGGCAGGTGCTGGGGTGGGACGCCAAGATTCCGCTGGAGGAAGGGCTCCAGCGCACCATCGGCTTCTTCCGGGAGCGGCTCGCGTGACGCCGGATACGAATCCCGAGCACCTGGTGCGGGATGCTCGCGAACGCTTCGCGCTGCAGGACTACTACGGCGCAGTGCATCTCCTCGAGGAGGTGCTGGCCACGGGCCGGGCCTTCGCCGATGCGCACCACCTGCTCGGTCTCTCCCTCTCTCTGCTGGGGCAGCCGGAGCGGGCCCTCGTGGCGTTCGACCACGCGCTCGAGCGCAATCCGCGCTACCTCGAGGCGCTCATCCATCGCGGCCTGGTCTTGAACCAGCTCGGACGGAGCGACGAGGCCGAAGAGTGCTTCCGCCGCGCCGCCGCGCAGGAAGGGACCGGCACCGGCCGCTTTACGCCTCACGTCGCGGCGCGGCTGGCCAATCAGCACGCCGCATTGGGCGAGGCGTACGCCGAGATCGGCGCCCTGAACGAGGCGATCGACCAGTACCGCCGCGCGACGGCGCTGGGGCCGGCCTTTGCCGACCTCCGCTACCGGCTGGCCCGGCTGCTGCTCGAGGCGAATAATCCGCTCGAAGCTCGCGAGGAACTGGAGCAGGTGCTGGCGGTCCGTCCCGCGTTCATCGACGCGCGCGCCTCCCTCGGCCTGGCGCACTATCTCTCCGGGGACGCGCAGGCCGCGCGCGGCATCTGGCGGGCGTGTCTGGAGCGCCAGCCGGAAAACGCCCGGGTCGAGGCCTATCTCGCGATGCTGGACCGGGCCGCCGAATGAGGCACTGGCCCGCAGCGTTGGTTCTGGTCCTGGTCGTCGGGGGATGCAACCCGGGCGGCACCGACCACGAGCGTCTGGGAGACCAGGCGGCGGAAAAGGGCGACTATACCGGTGCGCTGGCCGAGTATCAGGCGGCGCTGGCCGCGCAGCCCAGCGGGCGGATCTACGCCAAGGAGGGCGCCGCCGCACTGCACAAGGGGAGTCTCCGCGAAGCGGCGGAGGCCTATCGCAACCTGGTGGCGGACGACCCCTCGCGGATGGATGAGGCGGCGACCGGACTCGATCAGGTGGCGGCGGCCGCGGAGAAGGGGGGCGACGCGACGGCGCTCTTCGCCGCGGTCAGCGCCCTGCGTGATATCGCGCCTGAGCGCCTGGCGGGCCGGCATGCGCTCGCCCTGGTGCGGCTGGGCGGGCTCGCGGCCCCCGAGGCCCAGGCGGTGCTCCCGGCGGCGATCGCGGCGGCGCCGGACCCGGGGGTCGCCGATTCCCTGCTGGTGGCCTATGGCGCGGCGCTCCGGGAGACCACGGCCTGCGATCAGGCGATGTCGGCGTTCCAGGCGGTGCGTCGCCGGAGTCACGACGGGACGCTGCTTGCGCGGGCCGACTCGGGGATCGCCGCCTGCGGCCTGCAGCTCGGACAGCAGGCGTTGACGGTCAACCAGCCTTGGGTAGCCGAGAAGTGGTTCCTCGCCGTGGTGGCGGCCGATGCCTCGGGGCCGCTGGGGCGCCGGGCCCGCTTCGGCCTCGGCGATCTCCGATTGGCCGAGGGCGACGTGCTCGGCGCCGCGCTCGCCTACCAGCAGGTGGCGTCCACCGGCGGGGCCAACGATTCGCTCGCCAAGGCCGCCGCCTTGAAGCTCAACGCGCTCGGAGCCGCGCCGTCCAAGGCCGACTCGAGCCCCGCCAGGACCCCATGATCCGTCTCTCATTGCCGCTCATTGCCGTCGTGGCGTTCGCCGCCTGTGCGCCCGCCGCCCGCACCGCCCGCCCGGGACAGCCCGCTCCGATCCAGATCACCGGTGCGGCCTCGACCGCCGAGGTCGACAGCCTCTGGGCCCGCGCGGATGGTCTCTTCCGTCAGGCCAAATGGGCCGATGCCGCGACCTTGCTCGAGCGGCTGAACCTCGAATATGCCTCCGGCGATCCGCGCATTGCCCGGACCCGTTTCGAACTGGCCGAGTGCTACTTCGGCAGCAGCAGTCATCTGCAGGCCGCGCGCGAGTTCCGGCGGGTCTCCGACGATCTTCCGAGCGACGAGCTGGCCCCGGAGGCGCTGCTCCGCGCCGGGGATGTGTACGCCGATCTCTGGCAGCGCCCCGAGCTCGATCCGACCTATGCGCAGACGGCGCTCCAGACCTATCACGAGCTGCAATCCCGCTATCCGGGAACCTCCGCGGCCCGCCGCGCGGTCGGCCGGATCGCGGGGCTCGAGGACCTGCTGGCGTTCAAGCAGTACAAGGCGGGACTGTTCTACCTCAAGTACAAGGCGTACGACTCCGCGATCATCTACTTCAAGGATCTCGCGACCGGGTATCCGAAGGCGAGCAGTACGCCACTCGCGCTGCTGCGCTTGATCGAGATCTATCGGATCCTGGGGTATCAGGAGGACCTGACGGAGACCTGCGGCTACGCGCGAAAGGTCTTTCCCGGCACGGCGGGCCTGACAGAGGCCTGCACCGCGCCCGTCGTCGCTCCGCCGACTCCCGCCCC
This sequence comes from Gemmatimonadales bacterium, assembly GCA_044449625.1. Lineage (GTDB taxonomy): Bacteria > Gemmatimonadota > Gemmatimonadetes > Gemmatimonadales > GWC2-71-9 > CAMLHU01. The sequence goes on from JBIOIC010000026.1 coordinate 7,331, forward strand.
GCCGCCAGCGGCCCATGGCTGACCGGCCGGTCGGTCTGCTCGGCGGTTCGTTCGATCCCGTCCACCTTGGCCACCTGATCGTCGCCCGCGTCGCCTTGGAGCGGCTCGGCCTGGCCCGGGTGCGCTTCGTGCCGGCGCGGGAGCAGCCCTTCAAGCGGGACCAGCACAGTGCGGCGGCGGTCGACCGCGCGGAGATGCTCCGCCTGGCGATCGCCGGTGAACCAGATTTCGAGGTGGAAACACTCGAACTCGAACGGCCGGGGCCCTCCTACACGGTGGACACGCTGCGGGCGCTCGCGGCGCGGGAACCGGGGCGGCGGTTTATTCTTCTGCTCGGCGCGGACGCCGCGCGCGACATCGGCCAGTGGCGGGAGGCGGCGGCGATCCCCGAGCTGGCCCGGGTGGCGGTCTTGAGCCGGCCGGGCAGTGCGGGTCCGGTCTCGCCGCTGATCACCGACACGGTGTCGGTGCCGGCCATCGACATTTCGTCCACTGAGGTCCGGCGGCGCACGGCTGCCGGACTCACCATTCGTTACTGGGTGCCCGACGCGGTGGCGGAGTACATAGCCGCCCGCGGGCTGTACCACATGGAAGGCGCATGATCGACCGTCTCATCACGGCCATTTTCGGAACCAGGTACCAGCGGGAGCAGAAGCGCATCCGTCCGGTCGTGGCGTCCATCCACGCGGCGGAGGCGGGAATCAAGGATCTGTCGAACGCCGAGATCCAGGGCCAGACCGCCCGCTTCCGCGCCCGGATCGAGGAACGGACCGTCGTGCTCCGTCAGGAAGTGGAGCGGCTGAAGACCGCCAAGCACGGCTGCGCCGATCCCGACGAACGGCTGGTGCTCGATCAGCAGCTCGGCCGGGTCGAAGAGGACTATCGCAAGGCCCTGGCGGCGGTGCTGGACGAGCTCCTGCCCGAGGCGTTCGCGACGGTGCGGGAGGCCTGCCGCCGCCTGATCGGCACCCCCGTTCCGGTGACCGGCCAGGAGCTGACATGGGACATGGTGCCCTATGACGTCCAGCTGATCGGCGGGCTGGTGCTGCATCAGGGCAAGATCGCCGAGATGGCGACCGGCGAAGGCAAGACGCTCGTGGCCACGCTGCCGGTCTACCTGAACGCGCTCACCGGCCGTGGCGTCCACGTCGTCACCGTGAACAACTACCTGGCCCGGCGCGACTCCCAGTGGATGGGGCACCTCTACCGCTGGCTCGGCCTCACCGTCGCCTGCCTGGACGACACCGAGCCGGGGACGCCGGAGCGCCGCGCGGCCTATCAGGCCGACATCACCTACGGCACCAATAACGAATTCGGCTTCGATTACCTCCGCGACAACATGGTCTTCCATCTGGACCAGCGGGTCCAGCGGGAACATGTCTACGCCATCATCGACGAAGTCGACTCGATCCTGGTGGACGAGGCGCGCACGCCGCTCATCATCTCCGGCCCGGTGGGGCACGAGGAGAACGACGCCTACGCGCAGTTCAACCGTCAGGTGCTGGAGCTGGTCCGCCGCCAGGGGGTGGTGGCGAGCGAACTGGTGACCGAGGGTGAGGCGGCGCTGCAGGACCCGAAGCGGCAGCGGGAAGCGGGGCTCAAGCTCTATCAGACCCAGCTCGGCGCGCCGAAGAACAAGCGGCTGACCAAGCTGCTGAACGAGACCGGCGTCAAGCAGCTGGTGCAGAAGGCCGAGCTCGAGGCCATCGCCGACAAGAAACTCTCCCCGAAGCAGCGCGCCTTCGGCGATCTCGAAGAAGTGCTGTTCTTCGTGCTCGACGAGAAGGGGCACTCGGTCCATCTGACCGACCAGGGCGCCACCGCGCTCTCCCCCGGCGATCCGACCCTCTTCCTCGTGCCCGACATTTCCGAAGCGTTCGCCGTCATCGAGAACGACCCGGACCTGACGCCCGCGGTCCGGGTCGAGCGCCGGCGCGAACTCGAGGCGGAGTACGCCCGCAAGAGCGAGAAGCTGCACATCATCTACAGCCTGCTCCGGGCCCACGCCCTCTACGAGCGCGAGGTCGACTACCTGGTGCAGGACGGCCAGGTGGTGATCGTCGACGAGTTCACCGGGCGCACGATGCCGGGCCGGCGCTGGGCCGACGGGCTGCACCAGGCGGTGGAAGCGAAGGAAGGGGTGCAGGTGAAGGGGGAGACCCAGACCCTCGCCACCGTCACCATCCAGAACTACTTCCGGATGTACGAGAAGATTTCCGGCATGACCGGCACGGCCGAGACCGAGGAGACGGAGTTCTATCAGATCTACGGGCTCGAGGTGATGGTCATCCCGACCAACCGGCCGGTGCGCCGGCACGACGAGCCCGACCAGATCTATCGCACCCGGCGCGAGAAGTACAATGCGATCATGGATGAAGTCGAGCGGCTGCACCGCGAGGGTCTGCCGGTCCTGATCGGCACCGTCAACGTCGACGTGTCGGAGACGCTTTCGCGTCAGCTCAAGCGGCGCGGGCTCAAGCACGAAGTGCTGAACGCGAAGTACCACCAGCGCGAGGCCGAGATTGTCGCCAAGGCGGGCTTCCGGGCCGGAATCACCATCGCGACCAACATGGCCGGCCGGGGCACCGACATCAAACTCGGGCCCGACGTGGAGAAGATGAACGACGGCTCGGGGCTTCAGATCATCGGCACCGAGCGCCACGAGTCCCGCCGGATCGACCGGCAGTTGCGCGGGCGATCCGGCCGCCAGGGCGATCCGGGCCGCTCGGTCTTCTTCCTCTCGCTGGAAGACGACCTGATGCGGCTCTTCGGCACCGACCGGATCGCCGCGTGGATGGACAAGAGCGGGGCGGAGGAGGGGGAGGTCATCACCGGCGCGCTGGTCACCAGCGCGATCGGGCAGGCCCAGAAGCGGGTGGAGCTGCAGAACTTCCAGGCTCGCAAGCAGCTCATCGAGTACGACGACGTCATGAACCAGCAGCGCGAAGTGATCTATTCGCAACGGCTGTTCGCGCTGGAGAAGGGCGAGGATCTCCGCGCCGAAGGACAGCGGATGGTGGAAGAGGCGGTGGTCCGCTTTGCCCAGAACTGGCTGGGCGCGGGCGCGCCCGAGACCTGGGACCGCGCGGGGCTCCGCCAGGCCCTCATGCTCCAGTATCTGATCCAGGCGGAGGCGGTCGAAGACACGGCCGCGACCTCCGACCTCGCCCCACTCTCCGAAGCGGTGCGGGAGGCGGGGCGGCGGAGCTACCTCAGCAAGCTCGACTACCTCGCCGATTTCGGGAAGAAGCACGGGGTCGAGGATGTGGCCGGCCAGCTTCTTTCCCAGGTGGCCCTGAGCATCCTGGACGAAAAGTGGAAGGATCACCTCTACGACCTGGACAACCTGCGCGCCGCGATCCGGTACCGCGCCTACGGCCAGCGCGATCCGCTGGTCGAGTACAAGCAGGAAGCGTACGAGATGTTCGAAGGCCTGGTTCGCGACATCCAGGTCAGTTTCACCGAGCGCTTCCTGATGCTCCAGGTCTCGGCCAATCCGGCCCCGCCCCCGGTTCGGCGTCCGCCGCCGGTCGTGGCCCAGCGCCCCGCAAGCGGGGACGATCTCTTCGGCGGCACCGCCCCGTCGGGTCCGTCGCGCGCCGCTCTTCCGTCCGGCGTGCCGGCCGGTCCGGTGGTGGGGCGCAATGATCCCTGCCCCTGCGGCTCGGGCAAGAAGTACAAGAAATGCCACGGAGCGGGGCTCTGATCGCGTCGAAAAGCGCCTGGTCGCGTCACGATGGATGAAGGGCGGCCGGCTGGCCGCCCTTAGTTTCTGCGGGTGACCCTTCCCATACCCGCGTGCCCCGCCGCCGACCGTCCCCGCGAGCGCCTCTGGGCCCTTGGCCCCGGCGCGTTGACGGGAGTCGAGCTCCTCGCCATCCTCCTAGAAACGGGGGGGCCCGGGTTCCCGGTCCAGGCGGTGGCCGCGCAGCTCCTCGCCACGGTCGAGGGCTCCTGGCGGCGGCTCGCCGCGCGGCCCTCCGCCGAGCTCCTCCGCATTGACGGCGTGGGGCCCGCCAAGGCGGCCCGCCTGGTGGCCGCGTTCGAGATCGGAGCCCGGCTCGCGGCCGAGGCGCGGCCCCACGCGCTGCGGATCCGGGATCCCGCCGACGTGGCGCGGCTGATCGGACCCCGGTTGCGGGATCTTTCGGTGGAGGAGTTCCATCTGCTCGCGCTCGACAGCCAGAGCCAGGTGCTCCGGGACGTCTTGGTCACGCGCGGACTGCTGAACTCCTCCCTGGTGCATCCGCGGGAGGTGTTCCGCGCCGCGATCGTCGAGGCGGCCGCCGGGATCATCGTGGTGCACAATCATCCGAGCGGCGACCCGACGCCCTCGGCCGAGGACCGCGCCGTGACCCGCCAGCTGGTGGAGGCGGGGCGGCTGCTGGATCTGCCGGTCTACGACCACATCATCGTGGCGGGGGACCGGTTCACCAGTTTCGCCAGCGAAGGATGGCTGTGACCGTCGCGTTCACCGACATCGCCCCCGGATTCCGCGCCGCGCTGGAGCGCCACGCCGACCGCCTGGACCTGGACCTGATCGACCGGGCCCTGCGCTTCAGCGCGTCCGCCCACCGGGGCCAGAAGCGGATGTCGGGCGACGATTTCGTCTCCCACTCGATCGCGGTGGCCCAGATCCTGGTGGACCAGCTCCTCGATTCGACCTCCGTCGTCGCGGCGCTCCTGCACGATGTGGTGGAGGACTCCGAGATCGGACTCGATGAGATCGGCCGGGAGTTCGGTCCCGAGGTGGCGGGACTGGTGGACGGGCTCACCAAGATATCCCACCTGACCTTTCGCTCCTCCACCGAAGCTCAGGTCGAGAACTACCGGAAACTCCTGCTCTCGGTGGCCAAGGACGCGCGGGTCATCATCATCAAGCTGGCCGACCGCCTCCACAACATGCGGACGCTGGAGCACCTCGGTCCCGAACGCCGCGAGCGGATCGCGATGGAGACCCGGGAGATCTACGCCCCGCTGGCCTACCGCTTCGGCATGGCGGGGGTCAAGGCGGAACTCGAGGACCTGGCCTTCAAGTTCCTGGAGCCCGACGAATATCAGTCCCTGGCGGAGCAGGTCGCCGCCAAGCGCGCCGCCCGCGAAGCCACCATCCTCCGGCTCAAGACGCCGCTCGAGTTCGAGCTCGACAAGGCGGGTCTCGGCTGGTTCGAGGTGACCGGGCGGCCCAAGCACCTCTGGTCGATCTACCGGAAGATGCGGACCCGGCAGAAACCGTTCGACGAGATCTACGACCTGATGGCGGTGCGGGTGATGGTCAAGACCGTGGCCGACTGCTACCACGTCCTCGGTATCATCCACCACAACTGGACCCCGGTGCAGGAGCGGATCAAGGACTACATCGCGAGCCCCAAGTCGAACGGGTATCAGTCGCTCCACACCACCATCTTCGGCCCCGGTGGGCAGCTCTTCGAGGTGCAGATCCGCACCCAGGAGATGCACCGCACCGCCGAGTACGGCATCGCGGCGCACTGGCTCTACAAGGATGGCGGCCAGCCCGACGAGCTCGACCGCCAGTTCGGCTGGTTCCGCCAGTTGCTGGAGCTGCAGCAGGACGCCGCGAGCCCCGAGGAGTTCCTCGAGTTCCTGAAGATCGACCTCTATCAGGATGAGATATTCATCTTCACCCCCCAGGGCGACGTCAAGCGGCTCCCCAAGGGGGCCACGGCGATCGACTTCGCCTTCCACGTCCACACCGAGGTCGGGCTCCGCTGCCAGGGGGCAAAGGTCAACGGCCGGATCGCGCCGCTGCACCGCGCCCTGAAGAATGGCGACACCGTCGAGATCCTCACCGGGACCAATGCCCGCCCATCGCGCGACTGGCTCAATCACGTCCGCACCGCCCGGGCCCGGCACAAGATCAAGCAGTGGATCAACCACGAGGAGGAGCGGGTTTCCGAGACCCTCGGCCGCGAGCTCCTCGCGCGCGAGGTCACCCGCCGCCGGCTCGATTCCCCGGATGACGCCAGAATGCAGAAGGCGGCGGAGGCGCTCTCGGTCAATGGGCCCGTCGGTCTCGCCGTGGCGATCGGCCGGGGCGACCTCGCCATCGGCGCCATCATCAAGGCCCTCTATCCCGATTTGCCGGACGACGAGATCGCCGAACCGAAGCCCACCGTCTTCGGCCGGGTGCTCGATCGTTTCCGGCAGCGGAAGGGGATCACGATCCAGGGGGCCGACGGGCTGATGGTGCGCTACGCCCAGTGCTGTCAGCCGCTTCCGGGAGACGCCGTGGTGGGGTACGTCACCCAGGGACGCGGGATCTCGATCCATCGGGCCGATTGTCCCAACCTCCTCACCCTGCCGGCCGACGAGCGCCGGGTCGACATCGACTGGCGGGAGGTCGCGGGGGAGAGTTTCGCGGTGCGGCTGGCCGTCACAGGGGATGACCGCCGCGGCCTCTACGCCGACCTGATGAGCGTCATCAGCGCCACCGGGACCAACATCAAGGGGGCCGAGATCCAGTCGAAGGACGGGACGATGTTCGGCACCGTGCTGGTGGAGGTGGATTCGCTGCCGCACCTGGCCAAGGTCTTGAAGGCGATGCGGAAGGTGAAGGGGGTGGCGGAGGTGGAACGGCGCGAGGCGGGGAGTTGAGCGCGTCGCGAGCCACGCCGTCCCGGTATGTGCTGGATGGATCGTCTCTCCTTCTGGCTGAGGCACCACGCACGCAGAGCTTACCTCCTGTCTCGATGCACATTCTCCAATCGGAGATTTTCCCACGGAAGCCGCGGGAGCCTGTACCTGTCGCTTGTCTCAGCGATTTTCTCCAGCGCTCTCCGTCATTGCTCGATGCGCTGATGCCCGGCTCTCGTTACGCGACGCTCGCTTTAAATCGCGCGACACGTAGTTCTGGTATCAGCATTTCCGCTTCTCAGACGACGAAA
>JBIOIC010000027.1:0-14193 GCA_044449625.1 Gemmatimonadales bacterium
TCGTCGGGTGCAGGATGACCGGGATGCCGGCCGCCTTGATCTGGTCCACCACCAGATACGATTCCGCGGCGCCGTCGAGAATCAACTTGAAGCCGAACTCCTGCTGCAGCCGGAGCGCCGCCAGGATATCGATCGCACGCTGCGCGGTGATGAGCGCGGGGACCCGCCCGTCGAGGACCTGCGCCATCATCTCGAGGCGGAGGTCGCGATCCGGCGGGCTGTCGGCCTTGGCGGTCTTCCACTTCCGGGCGTACTCCCGCGCCTTGATGAACTCCTGGCGCAGCATCGACACCTGCTTCGCCTCGGTGCCGGGAGACTTGAAGTTCTCCTCGACGCTCGACCCCAGGGTCATCGCGACCATCGCGACCGAATCCATCAGCGCCTCGCCCACCGAATTGCCGCGGGTCTTGACCACGAAGGTCTGCCCGCTGATGAGGGCGCCGGGACCGTGGCCGGTGTTCACCGTAGTGATGCCGAGGCCACGCAGCCACCCGACCAGGCGTTCCTGCGGGTTGTAGGCGTCGAGGGCGCGGAGTTCGGGCTGCATCGGCGCCGACTTCTCCAGCTGATCCTGGTCGTGGTTGTAGTTGAGAATTCCGGAGAGCCCGACGGTCGAATGGGCATCGACCAGCCCCGGCGTCACCACCTGGCCACTGATGACGCGGTACCCCGCCGGCACGGCGACCTGCGCCGCCGGTCCCCCCCGTTCGATCCTGCCATCCCTGCCGATCAGCACGACCCCGTCGGTGATCGGCGCGCCCGCCATCGTATAGACGGTGGCACCCTTGATCGCCACCTGCGCAGCGGCGGGAGAAGCAGCGGCGGCCGCGAGGGCCACGCTCAGGATGAAGCGGTTCATTGTCCCCCCTCCTCGGCGTCGAAGCGTTCATCGTCAAGCGCACCCATCGTCCCGGCGTGGATCGAGTTGTAGCCCCCCACCGCGAACGCCCGGTCCTTCGGGTCGCTCCGATCGAAGACCTTCCGGCCGGTGACCCAGGTCTGCTCGACGTGGGTATAAACGCTCAGGGGATCGCCGGAGAGGAGGATGAAGTCGGCATCCTTCCCCGCTTCGAGCGACCCGATGCGGTCTTCCAGGCCGAGGATGCGGGCATTGGCCATCGTCATCCCGTAGAGGGCGTGGTCCCGCGGCATCCCGGCGCGGACCGCGAACGCCGCCGAGCGGATGAACCAGCGCGAATCGGTGATCGGGTCGTCGGTGTGGAAGCCGATGAGGACGCCGGCGCTGTCGAGGAGGAAGGCGTTCCGGGCGTTGATGTCCTGCGCTTCGAGCTTCCCGCCGGGGGAGTCGAGGAGGATGATCGAGCAGGGAACGTGCGCCGCGGCGATCTCGGGGATGACCTTCCACGCTTCGCTCACGTGGTGCAGCACCAGCTTGTAGCCGAACTCCTGCGAGAGCCGAATGGCGGTCAGGATGTCGTCGGCGCGGTGGGTGTGCATGTGCACCACCCGCTTGCCATCGAGCACCTGCACCAGCGCCTCCATTTCGAGGTCACGCGGGGGGAGCTTGGTCGAATCGCTCCCGGCCGCGCGGACCTTGTCCCGATAGGCCCGCGCCTTGACGTACTCCTCCCGGATGAGCGCCGCTTCCTTGGCCCGGGTGCCGGGCCAGGGGGGCGCGCCGCGCGGGTTGGTCCCGTTGGCCTGCTTCATCCCGCCGCAGATCTCCTTCAGGATGTCGTGGCAGTAGAGCATCCCGGAGATCGAGCTGGTATCCCGCAGCTTGAGATAGGCCGTCTGCCCGCTCATCAGGTGTCCCGACCCCGGCATCACGTTGGCGGTGGTGATGCCGCCGGCCTGGGCCCGCTGGATGAAATCGTTCTGGGGGTTGATCCCGTCGAGCACCCGGACGTCGCCCTGGATCGGAGCGGAGCCATCCCCGCCGGCGGGATCGCCGATGTGGGAGTGGCTGTCGACGAACCCCGGCATCAGCACCTTGCCGGACGCATCAATCATCTCGGCACCGGCGGGGATCTTGACCGATCCGACCGCGCCGACGGCGACGATCCGGCCCTCCTTCACCACCAGCACCCCGTGCTCGATCGGCTGGCCGACGATGGGAATGATCCGGGCACCGGTGAACACGATCGCCTTCTCCTGCGCGGCGACCGGCTTCGGCGGCCAGAGCGCGATGGCGGCGAGAAGCGGGAGACCGACGATTGTTCGGAGCATATGGGACGGGTCCCTTGGGAGAGTGGGGTGGTCGGGTAGTGGCGTAGTCGGGTGAGTGGTAGCGGGTCCGTGATAACGGAGAGACCGGGCCAGAGAAGGTACGGCCGGATCGACAGGGACAACAGGGCGCCGGTCGATGTCCCATCGTGCAACTGCGCTAGGTGTTCGAGCCCTCGGAGGCCTTGGCCCAATCTTCATAGGCGCGCTCCAGCTCCCGGCGATGGGTCTTGAGCTCCCGGCCCAGCCGCTCCGCTTCGATCGCCCCATCTCCGGTCCCGTAGAGCGCGGGATCCTGCAAACGGCCTTCGATCGCGCGGATCGTCCCTTCGAGCTCGCCAACCCGCGCTTCCGCCGCCGTCCGGGCTCGTTCCACGCTCCGTTCGGCCGCCTGTTTCGCCTTCGATTCCTCGCGGGGGGAGGGCTTCTCCGGCGCGGAGCGCTCGGCCCTCTTCTTCCGCGCCTCCGCGTGACGGGCGGCGCGCTCCCGGGCCCGCTTCCCTGCTCCCGCTTCCCACTCCTCGAACGTCCCATCGAAATCGGTGATCCGCCCATCCTCCAACGCCCAGACCCGGGTCACCAGGTTTCGGAGCAACGCCCGATCGTGACTGACCAGGATGATGGTGCCCTCGTATCCATCGAGGCTCTCTTCCAGCGACTCGATCGATTCCACATCGAGATGGTTGGTCGGTTCGTCGAACACGAGCAGGTTCGCCTCGGCCAGTGCCATCATCGCGAGCGCGACCCGCGCCTTCTCCCCTCCCGAAAGTGATCCCGCCACCCGCTGCACCGTCTCCCCCGAGAAGCCGAAGACGCCGAGGTGGCCCTGCACCGCGCCGCGGGTCCAGCGGGGTCGGAGATCGGCGATGATGTCGTAGATGGTCTGATCGGCGGGGACCTGACCCAGATCCTGCTGGTAGTAGGCGACGACGGTGCCGTCGCCGATGCGCACGGTGCCGCCCTGCGCCGGACGCTCGCCGAGGAGGGTCTTCAGAAGGGTCGACTTCCCCGCCCCGTTCGATCCCACGAAACCGATCACATCTCCCCGCACGACGCGCCCGGAGAACCGGTCGAGGAGCACCCGCTCCCCGATGGCGACCTTGACGTTCTCCGCCAGAAGGACCTGATCGCCGCCGCGGCTGCCGGAGGTGAGGGTGAAGGAGCTCACCCCCGCTTCGCCGGCCGGCAAGGTGAGGCGGGGAATGTTGGCCAGCCGGCGGCGGCGGCCCCGGGCGTTGGTCGCGTTGAACCCGGCGATGTTCCGCCGGATGTAGTCCTCTTCCCGGGCAATGGCCGCCTGCTGCTTGCCGACGGCGCGTTCGGCCGCCATCCGCCGCTCCAGGCGGACCTCGACGAAGGTGCTGTACTTGCCGTCATACGGCACCGCGGAGCCCCCTTCGAGATGGAGGATGTGATCCACCACCCGCTCGAGGAAGTCGCGATCGTGGGTGACGAGGATGACGGTGGCGGGGAGTCCCTTGAGATACCCTTCGAGCCAGGTGGTGGTCTCGAGATCGAGATGGTTGGTGGGCTCGTCAAGGAGGAGGAGATCGGCGGGCTCGACCAGTTGCCGGACGAGACCGAGGCGCCCCGATTCACCGCCGCTCAGGCTGGCGGGAGTCCTCCCCTTGGCCTCCTCCGGGTCGAAGCCGAGCCCCTGGAGCACCGCGTCGACCCGGGCGTGCATCTCGTAGCCGCCCTGATGTTCGAAGCGTTCGAGGTCGTGGGCGTAGCGATCGAGGTGTTCGGGCGTGAGCGCTTCCCCGAGCACGGCCAGCTGATCCGCCTGCTCCGCCAGGGAGCGTTCGAGGGCGAAGAGCTCGGCGAAGGGCTGGGCCGCCGCATCCCAGACCGTCGCGGCGGCGCCGAAGTCGCGGTGCTGGTCGAGGAGGGAGATCCGGAGCGACGATTCCCGCGCCACCGACCCCGCGTCGGGGCGGCGATCGCCGGTGAGGAGGGAAAAGAGGGTCGTCTTGCCGGAGCCGTTCCGGCCGACGACGCCCCACTTCTCCCCCCGTTCGACGGTGAACGTCACCTCGCGGAAGACCGTTGTCGCGCCGAAGGTCACGCTGGCGCCGCCGATCGAGAGCTGGCTCATCCTACTTTCCCGTCCAGGTACGCCACGTATCCTCGGCCGATCCGATGGTGAGCTGCTGCTGGTAGCGTACCAGCGGGGTGACGAGGAGGTGCGGTTCGGTGGAAAGCTTCTCCAGCCAGCGGTCATCGGAGAAGGTGGCGGGGCCGAGCCCCAGGTCGGCGAAGCGTCGTGAGGCGCGGTCGACCAGCGCCTGAACGCCGAACTTCTGCGCGAAGCGCCGGAGCTCCCCCGCCGAGGCGGCGCGCTCGTCGAGATCGGCGAAGTGCACCTTCACCCGCCGCTCCGCGAAGAACCGGAGCGCCGCGCGCGTCGCCGCGCTCTTTCTGGTGCCGAAGACCTGGACCTCCATCGGGGCGGGAAGATAGTCGGGGTACGAGGTTCGAGGTATGAGGTACGGGGAACGATGACAGAGCGGGAACGGAGGGCCGAAGTGCTAGAAACGAGCACGGGGAAGCCACTGGCTTCCCCGTGCTCGTTCGGTCGGCAGTGCTTCAGTGATCGTGATGTTCCAGATGGTCGTCCCGGCCGTCGTGATCATCGTCCCGGAATACGTGGAAGGAGCGCTCGATGTTCCGGTGGACCAATGGTGCATTGGTGCTGTCATCCAGCGCCGTGACAGGATCGACGAGCGTCCCATCGTCGGACTTGAACCACCCCGACATGTCCACCATGAGGGTGAAGGTGACCGGGTCGCTACCCACCACCAACGGCGGATCGAAGTCGACCCTCTGCACCGTGCTGACGCCGGTGGTGAACACGAATGGCGCACCGTTCCAGTGACCCGCCACGCGGATGCTCACGCCGTGGTACTCCGGGTGCGCCGCCAAGAACGCGGAGTCGGCGGCGCCGGACGGACGGTGGATCTGGAACAGGACCGATGTGTACGTGCCCGAGTCCACGCCGACGGTGAACTGTTGCTGGGCGCCCCCGCTCACCGGAAGTTCGACGAGGAGCGGGCCGGCCTTGAATTCCCCGCAGGCGCCGCCCTCACCGGCACCGTCATCCGCGAAGATGCGGACTCCACCCACCGAGTCGTGATCCACGCCGGTACTATCCTGGACGCTGACCGTGTCGCCCTGCTCGCCGTCGTCACCAGAATCCGGCAGGCAGGTGGAGGCCGGACCGCCCCGCAACCGCATCTTGCGCACGATCACGAACGCCGAGTCGACCATCAGGGTGTTGCCACTGCCGTCGTTGAAGGTCTCCGCGGCGTTGATGGCCACACCGGCGGCCGTGGGACGAGTAGAGACCGCAAGGGACACCTGAGATCGTGCGGCGGAGCCGCCGGGCCCGCCCATTTCCGCGCATGCGGTCAGGAGCAGTGCCCCCGCCGCCAATGTGAGCGTGTGACGTTTCATCGGTCCTCCTTGTGGATCCAAAATGCGCCACCCCGCCCTGTGCGAAGTGCGCCCCCAGATTAGCGCCCATCCTTCGCCGGGCAAGTGAGGAAGATCACTTTCCGTAGTCCTCCCGAGAGGAAAGACCGAAGGTACTTCGAACACACCGAGCCAGGCATGATGCGCGGGACAACAGGGCACCTCGCTAGCTTTCGACTATGCCCACCTTCGACAACCTCATTCAACGTCTGCACGGCGTCGACCGCGATACCCGGCTGGAGCTGCTGCTCGATTACGCCCGAAAGCTTCCCGATCTCCCCGCGCGCTATCACACGGCGCGGGACCAGGGCGTGGGCCGGGTCCACGAGTGTCAGACTCCGGTCTTCCTCTGGGTGGAACAGCATGACGGAACGCTCACGCTGCACGCCGACGTCCCGCGGGAATCCCCCACCGTCCGGGGATTCGTCGGGCTCCTGAAACGCCATCTCGACGGTGCCACTCCGGCCGAGGTCGCCGCCTTCCCGAACGATCTCCTCGACCGTCTGCAATTGACCGAGATCCTCGGCATGACTCGGATGCAGGGCCTGACGGCCGTCCTGGGGAGGGTAAAGCGGATGAGTGCGGAATTGGGTGAATAGGTCACAGGGAAGAGATGGAATAAGCCGAATCGCCTGCTGCGAACGGGCACCGCCGGACCGGCCCCGGTGACCTGCTATCTGTGACCTGTGACCTCCTCACGCTCTCTCAATCGGCAACCCCACCGCGTTCCCCCACTCGGTCCACGATCCGTCGTAATTCCGTACCTTCGGATAGCCCAACAGATAGGTCAGCACGAACCAGCTGTGGGACGAACGTTCCCCGATGCGGCAATAGGCGACGACCTCCCCCTTCGGATCGAGTCCCTGCTCCTTTTCATAGATGGCGCGCAGATCGGCCGCCGGTTTGAAGGTGTGGGTCGCGGGATCGACGGCCCGGCCCCAGGGGATATTCCGCGCCCCGGGAATATGGCCACCCCGCACCGCCCCTTCGTTGGGATAGTCGGGCATATGCAGCCGTTCACCCCGGAACTCCTCAGGGCTGCGCACGTCGACCAGCCCTCCTCCCGCGCGCACGTGCGCGAGGACGCCGTCGCGGAACGCGCGGATCTGGTCATCCCGCCGTTCCCCGACGACGATGCCGCCGGCGGGATAGGCGGGCCGCTCGGTGACCATCGGGCGGCCTTCCTCCGCCCAGCGCGCCCGGCCACCGTCGAGAATGCGCAGGCGCTCCACCCCGAAGAGCTTGAGTACCCAGAAGGCATAGGTGGCCCACCAGTTGTTCTTGTCGCCATAGAGCACGATGGTTGTCGCCGCATTGATGCCGGAGCCGCGGAGGAAGGCCTGCAGCCGCTCGCGGCTCACATAATCCCGCCGGACCGGGTCGTTCAAGTCGGTGAGCCAGTCGATCTTCACCGCGCCCGGGATATGCCCGGTACCATAGAGCAGCAAGTCTTCATTCGACTCGAACAGACGGACCAGCGGATCGGTCAGATGATCGGCGACCCAGGCGGTGTCCACCAGGATTTCGGGATGGACGTAGCCGCGCTCGGCGATGGGCGGGGATGCGGGGAGCGGATTGGACATGGAAAAGCCTCGCGGACGCTGGACCCGAGAATTACGACCTGCGTTATCGGAATGTCAAGACAAGGCCGGGCCCGCCCACCACAGCCGGCAGCGGGATTTTGGCGTCGCGCCTCGGGAGCCACCGCGATAGATTAGTATGATGAATGACGTAACTGGTCGACCCCGGGAGGAGCGGTAAGAGTGGCGGTACCCGCAGTGCCCTTGCGCAACTGGCTCCGGCTTGACCGCAGCGAGATGGGGTTCTCCCCGCTCGACCGCCTGACGCTCCTCTATGTCGCCTGCACCACGGGCGTCCTCTTGGCCCACGTCGCCGGGTGGCGGCAAGAGCGTCCATCGCCGGTCGAGGCGGGGTGGCTCCTCCTCGCCAATGCGCTGCTCTTCGTCGCCGTCCTCGTCGCCCCCAAAGTCCGCGCCACCCGCCGGCACTCCTTCCTCGCGGAGTGGTACGTCCCCTTCGTCGTGAGCGCGCTGTATGCCGCGGTCGGGCTGCTGAATGCGCCGCACGAGGCGGCGAGCTCGGCGTCGTTCGACCACGTCGTACAAGGCTGGGACATGGCGGTCTTCGGCCAGGAGGTGGCCTACACCTGGAACCGCGCGATGCCGAATGCGGCGCTCGCCTGGTTCCTCGGCCTCTGCTATCTCGCCTTCTATGTCATCGTCATCGCGGTGCCCGCGGTCCTCTGGGGGCTCCGGCGGCGCGCCGCCTCCCGCCAGGCCATCTACGCCATCGTCCTGACCTTCTTCGCCTGCTACGTGATGTTCCTGCTCTTCCCGGTCGGAGGGCCGCCCTACTTCTGGCCCTGGGCCGATGGTGCCGGCGGACCGGCCTGGCCGGTACGCGTGGTGCGCACGATCATCGAAAGCCAGGATTCCTGGGGCACCGCCTTCCCCTCCAGCCACGTCGCCGCGGCGGTCGTGGCGACGGTCTTTGCCTTCCGCGGCTGGCGACCGCTGGGCTGGATCACCCTCGTTCCGACCGCGGGCATCGTTGCCGCCGTGGTCTACCTCCAGATCCATTACGGGGTCGACGCCCTGGCCGGACTCGCCGTCGCGCTCGTGGTCTCGCTGATCGTCCCCTGGCTCTGCCCCGCTTGCGAGCCGATGGGAGACGCCGAGCTCGCGGAGCTGGACTCCGCCGCGACCGGCTGATCCCGCCGCACGCTGACCAGAAGCCCCGCCCGGCGACATCCGCCAGGCGGGGCTTCGTACGAGCGGCACCTTCGATCGTCAGAGCGTCTTCATGTCGATGACGAAGCGGTAGCGGACATCGCCCTTGATGATGCGATCGTAGGCCGTATTGACCTGCTTGACCGGGATCACCTCCACATCGGAGGTGATCTGTTTCGCCGCGCAGTAGTCGAGCATCTCCTGCGTCTCCCGGATCCCGCCGATGCTCGATCCCGCCAGCCGCCGCCGGTTGGAGATCAGGGCATTGGCCCGGATCTCCGTCGCGCGCTCCGGCACGCCGACGATGACCATCGCCCCGTCCCGGCGGAGCAGCCCGAGATACAGATTGAGATCGTGGGCCGCCGAGACGGTATCGAGAATGAAGTCGTACTTGTTGGCCAGCGCCTTGACCGCCCTGGGATCCTTGGTCACCACGAAACTCTGCGCGCCGAGCCGCTTGGCGTCCGTCTCCTTCGCCTTGGAGCTGCTGAACACGGTGACGTCGGCGCCGAACGCGGCGGCGAACTTGACCCCCATATGGCCGAGCCCGCCCAGCCCGACGATTCCGACCCGCTGCCCCGGCCCGACGCCGAAGTGACGCAGCGGCGACCAGGTCGTGATCCCGGCGCAGAGGAGGGGCGCCGCATTGGCCGCGGGGAGCGTCGGCGGAATCACCAGCACGTATTTCTCGTCGACCACGATCTGGGAGGAGTAGCCGCCGAAGGTCGGCGTCTTCCCGTCCTGCTCCCGGCCGTTGTAGGTGTACGAAGCGCCCCGCTCGCAGTACTGCTCCAGCCCGTCGCGGCAATTGCCGCAATTCCGGCAGGAATCCACGAAGCAGCCGACTCCCGCGATGTCCCCGGCCTTGAAGCGCTTGACGGCGGCGCCGACGCGCGTCACCCGTCCCACGATCTCGTGGCCGGGGACCATCGGAAAGGCCGCGGCGCCCCACTCGCCCCGCGCCTGGTGGATGTCGGAGTGACAGATACCGCAGAAGAGTATCTCCACCAGGACATCGTGCGCTCCCGGCGGGCGGCGCTCGAAGGTGAATGGCTCGAGGGCGCCCTTGGCGGTCTTGGCGGCGTAGCCGCGAGTGGCGTGCATCGGTGCCTCAGAGGTGATGGTACGGCCCAGCATGCAAGATAGCGGAAACCCCGCTCGGCGGCGGCCAAGCGGGGATATCGACGGCGCAGCTGACGCGGCGGTCAGAGCGGTGGGGCCGCCTCGGGGGGCGAGACATAGGCCAGCAGCCCGCCGATCAGGATCACGAGCGCCATCACGCCGAGTTCGTACCAGACCGACCGGCGCAATCGCCCCGCCCCGCCCACCGACGCCGCCCGCGGCAACAGGACGTAGCGGTGCCAGACCCCGAAGAGCACCAGCACGCCGACCCCCGCGATCTTGGCCAGCGCGAGCGCACCGTAGGCCGAATGGAAGAGATCCCGGAGCCGGGGAAGGAAGAGGAGCGCCGCCGTCACCCCCGATGCGGTGACCACCAGCACCGCGATCAGCGCCGCCGCGGAGACCCGCTCCATCCCTGCGCGATAGGCCGGCGCCGCCGGATCGGCGAGCACCAGCCAGAGCAGCCCGCCCAGCCAGGCCGCGCCGGCCAGCAGGTGGGCGATCTTGGCCGGGAGTGAAATGGCGGTCGCGATCGCGGCGGCGTGCCCGACATCGGCGCTCACGCCCAGCGCGCCGAGGCCGATCAACGCGGCCAGGCTCCGCTGCCCCGAAAGCGCGAGTCCGGCGCAGAGCACCATCAGCCCCAGGCGCAGCAGCTCGGCACGGCCGGTGCCGGTGGCGGTGAGCAGCGCCATCGTATCGCCGTCGAATCGATGATCCGGCGAGGCATCGAGCAGCCAGGCGCCGAGATGAAGCGCCAGCAACGCCACCGCCGCCCAGAGCAGCGCCATCGCGATCCGCCCCGGAGCGCCACCGGCCGCCGGCAGCAGCCAGGCGATCAGCGCGAGCAGGCCGACACCCGCCATCAGCGCGCCGACGCCGAGTCCCCGAAGCGCCGCCGCGACGACCGGCGCACCGAGGAGTTCCGGGCCCCAACTGAGGCCCTCGGCGTCGGTCGAGTCGGAGGCCGGTTGCTGCACCACCGGTGCGGGCACCGGGGCCCCCATAATCGGAGTCGTGGTGAACGCCAGGGCGAAGATCACCGCGCATCCCGCGGCGCGGAGTCCGAGCCACCGACGACCGGCGCCTGTTCGCATCCCGAAACTCCCGAAGAGAGGGGTCATCACCCTACGCCGGCTCCCGCCGGACCCAGCGGATGGCGATCACGGTGAGCACGCCGAAGACGATGGGCAGGGTGAGCGAGAGCATCAACCCCCCGGCCACCGCCTGGTCCTGCAAGGCACTGAGCGAACTCATCCGCGGCGCGAGCTCGTACGTGGCGTACTTCGGGAAGTCGCCGAGCAGGAGCCACATCGCGATGTAGAGATGCGGCTGAGTGCCGAAGAAGAGGTAGACCATCTGGAGCAGGGGGACGAATTTCGGCCTCGCCGGCTCGGTCAGGACGATCGGCCACCAAAAGAGAACCCCGGAGACGAGCCAGGCTGCATCGAGCGCGAACGCGCCGAGCTGCTGCTTCATCAGGCCGTCGACCACGTTCGGCAGGTGGGTCACGATCATCACCGCCGCGAAGAGGAGTATCCCCGGCAGCGGATCGGTGGCAATGCGGATCGCCGCGGCCCAATCGGGCCTCCGGCAAAGACGCCGAGCGCCATCGTCGCCAAGACCGAGCAGGAGGACCGGGGGGATGACCATTGCGAGCAGGATGAACTGCGCCGAGTGGACCCACAGCAGATAGCCGGCGCCGAGAGGCCCCACCGGCCAGTCGAGGGTCATCCAGAGCAGGATGACCGTGAGGCCGACGAGTGCGTCGCGCCAGCGGGGCCGGCCGCCGGGGAGCCGGGTCAGGCGCCAGAGTCCGATACCCACCAGCGCTACGAAGAGCCAGACGCCGGGATACCCCTGCCAGGCCCCGGTCCAGGGCGTTCCCTTGGCGGAGCACCACCACTGGATCGGCGCCGCGGTCAGGGTGCCCCCGAGGTACCGAGCGCCTCATCGAGGTGGGCGTAGTCGGCCAGATGCGCGCTCACGGTGAGCCGTCCCGCTCGGCGGAAGATCAGCTCGACGGGGAAGGAATCCCCCGCGATGAGTGTGCGATGCAGGCCGAGGAGCATCACGTGGCGTCCGCCGGGAGCGAAACGGACCGTGGCGCCCGCCGGAATCGGCACCGCTGCGGTCGGGGCCATCATCAGGACTTCACCGCGCGCCATCGTGGCGTGGATCTGGGCCGAGTCGGCCACGGGGGTGGTGACGGCGAGGAGCGTATCCCCCACCCCGTGCGCCGTGATGGTGAAGTAGACACCCCCCGGCCCGCCGATGACGGGGACCGGCGCGACGACCCGCGAGATGGTGAGGTTGCCGGCCTGATAGACCGGGGTCGAATCGGCGTGACAACCGGCCAGCGCCGCGCCGAGGAGAAGACCGCTCCACCGCGGGATCATCGTCCGTCCCAGCGGCCGTAGAGGAGGAGCGGCAGATCGTGGGCCCAGTCGGCCTGGCGGGTGCCGAAGGGAAAGGCGAGATGGGCGCTGTCGTCGGGGGAAAAGGCGAGCACCTGCGCCGCGTGGCCGACGCCGTAGTTGCCGGTCACCGTGTCCGTCACCGGTTCCCGCACCGCGCCGGGGAGCGCCAGCGTCGCCTCGATCCGGGCGACGGTGCTGTCGTCCCCCCTGAGCCCGACGAAACTTGAATCGAAGGCATCGAGCCACTGTCGCAGGCGCGGCAGGGAGTCCCGGGCAGGATCGGTGGTGACGAAGACCACCGCGATCCGTCGCCGTTCACTCGGCGAGAGCCGCAAGAGCGCGGCGGCGAGGTTCGCCATCTGCACCGGACAGACGTCGGGGCAATGGGTGTAGCCGAAGAAAAGGAAGGTCAGCCGGCCGGCGGTCGCGCTCTGAAAACTGAACGGCTGCCCGGTTGTGGCCGCGAGAGTGAAGGCGGGCCGGGCGAGGGCGCGGGGAAGCTCCGTCCCGCGATAGCTGCCCCCGCCGGCGGGAGCAACGCACCCCGCGATGAGCGCCGTTCCCACCGCCGCCAGGCGCCAGTCGATCACCGCGATGGGGCCCGCAGGATGAAGCCGAAGCTGCCGCGCATCGGATGGCCGTCACCCGCCATCGCCCGCCACTGCACCCGGTAGGCGCCGGGCGCCATCGGCCCTTGCACCGGGGCGGTCAGCGCGGGAGACTGCCCCGATTCAAGCGCCGGCTTGCCAAGGGAGATTTTGGCGCCGCCGGGACCGATGAGGGCAATCCCCGCGACCGCGGCCTCGGGAGTTTCGGTGAACCAGAGCCGGATCGCCTTGGGGGCCACGGCGATGGTGTCGTTGATGCCGGGTTCGGCGCGCTTCAGATGGAGATGGAAGAAGGCGGAGGGCCGCGCGGCTGTGAGCAACGGAAGGGCGAACAATCCCGCCAGAAGACAGAGGTGGCGGACGGAAGGTCGACGGATCACTGTCAGTTCCTTGCGGACGAAGTCCTGGATGGCTGCGGGCCATTCCCGCGACGCCCCGAAAGATACTCGACCTGCGGGCGCTCAAGCGACCAAAGACCCCGCCCGGCGGATGCCTGACGGGGTGCTCTGGTGCCGAGTCGCCGCAGGTGACCTCCACGGCGCTACTGCTGACAGCGGCCGTTCGGATCGGGCTTCGGCTGATCCACCACCACCCGATGGTCAAGATTCGCCACGTGCTCGGCGACGTCCTCGACGAAGTTCACCACCCGGGCCATATGGGCGTAGTCGATGTACTCCGGCTCGTCGGTCACCTGGTGGTAATCGGAGTGACCACCGGTGGTGAAGAAGGCGATCGGGATGCCGTAGCGGGCGTACTCGTAGTGGTCGCTGCGGCAGTAGATGTTCGCCGGGTGTCCGTTCGCGTCCATCGCGTAGTCGAACTTGAGGCCGTGATGATCCTCGGTGTTGACCTTCTCAATGAGATTGCCGAGCTCGGTGGAGAGGCGGCGGGACCCGACAATCTGGAGGTAGTCCGGATTCCCGTGGAGCACCTCGCCGTCCTTGGTCTTGCCGGTGACGTCCCAGGCGTCGCCCCGGCCCACCATGTCCATGTTGAGCTGGGCCACGATGGAGTCGCGCGGGACCGTCGGATGGTCGGTGAAGTAGGCGGAGCCGAGCAGCCCCTTCTCCTCGCCCACGTGCCAGACGAAGATGATCGAGCGCTTCGGACGGTGCTTGAGGGAGGCCATCTTCTGCGCCACCTCGAGCACGCTCACCGACCCGGAACCGTCGTCATCCGCGCCGTTGGAGATCGAATCCTGCCGCGCCGAGTTCGGGTGCTTGGCGCGCCAGGCGGCGAGCTGGGCGTTCACCTCCGCCTGTTCCTCCGGCGTCGCCTCCTTGCGCCCGTCCTCGGCGCCGCCGGGGCGGACGATGTGGAGGAAGATCCGCATCGAGTCGTGGTCCACCGGGCGGTTGTTCATCCCGATATGGTCGTTATGGCCGCCGATGGCAACGTATTCACCCTTGAGCTTCGGGTCGCTGCCGGGAAGGATACCCACCACGTTGCGGGCCGGGAACTCCACCGGCGCGATATCCATCCGCAGGTCCAGCGAGGCGGTCTTGCCGGTCGCGCCGGGCTTGAGCGAGTCGATCGGGATGTCGAAGAGCTTGGCCGCGGCCGCGCTGGAGATGAAGAGGGTCGGCTTCGGCGCGGTGGCGCCGGCGGGCGTCCGGGAGGGATCGTCCACAA
>JBIOIC010000028.1:0-13993 GCA_044449625.1 Gemmatimonadales bacterium
CCTAGAACCTAACTGCCGGAGTCGGGGCTCGGTGATTCACCCTGCTACGCACACCCGTCGCTTCGCTCAGGGCAGGCGCGTCACGCGTTACCCGTCGAGCCACGCGGGCAAGATCCCTCGGTCGGCTGCGCCTCCCTCGGGATGACGTTCCGACGGTACGCTCGCCTCCCGCAGCCACCCGTCACGCGTCACCCGTCACGCAGCACCCGTCACCCGTCACTTCAACACCTTAATCTTGATATTCCGAAGCTGCAGGCTGCCATTATGGTCACCCTGCACACCGATCAGGCCGCGGGCGCTCTTTCCGTAATTGGGCCAGGCGCCGAACTTGCTCTTCTTGACCTTGGCGGACCAGTCGGGGCTGCCGAGGGTGTACTGGAGGAGCTTCTTCCCGTTCATCCAGTGTTCGACGTAGTTCCCCCGCACGATGATCCGGGCGGTGTTCCACTCCCCGGCGGGGTGTTCGATCCCGGCGGGTGACGGGTAGAGCCCATAGGCAGCGCCGGCCGAGGTGAGGCGGCTCGCGCCGTCGGGGGCATTGGCGTCGTCGAGGAGCTGATACTCCGGCGCGGTCCAGTAGATGTGGTCGTATTCCTCGGTGCCGCGATAGAAGATCCCCGAGTTGCCCGCCTGGGCGAGCTTCCAGTCCATCGTCAGCTCGAAGTTGGCGAAGGAGTCGCGGGTGACGATGTCGTCGGCGCTCGAGTCCTTGATGATGATGCCATCGGCGACGCGCCACCCGGCCGGGAGGCCAGGGAGCTTGTAGCCGCGCCACGCATCCATCGTGGTGCCGTCGAAGAGGAGGCGCCAGCCGGCGCTCTTCTCGGCGGGGGTGAGGGTGTTGGCCTGCCCTTGGAGGGCCGGCACGGCGGCCAGGGTCAGCGCGGCCAGGGCGATGGCGCCCAGGGCGGTGCGGCGGATCATGATGTCCTCGGTGTGGATCGGGGTCTGAGGGGTCGGTTGTATCATACGCATCCGGGTGCCGATCCGCTGGGATCGGCCAGCCCGGCCATCACTTCTTCATGTCTTCCCCGCGCCAGGCGTTAGAGGTCCCGATGTCGTGGGCGCCGGAGGCCTTGGCGTAGACGAAGAGTTCCATCTTGTACGCGGTGAGCCACTTGAGCGGGCCATTCATCAATGCCGCACCGAGCGGGAGGGCCGCGCCGCCCCCAGGCATGGGGGCCTCCTGAATGCGGAGCTGTTCGTCAGTGAGGGCGCTGAAGAAGACAGCGAGGTCTTTCTTCTGCCGCTCCATCATGGCGGGGAACTCGGCCAAGGACATCGTCGCCGGACGCTCGCGGAACTCCGCGAAGAGTTTCCAGTCGCTTTTGGCCATGCAGGTCGCGCCCGCGATGCCGCAGATGGAGAGGTAGCGGAGCAGCTCGAGGGTAGAACGCTGATCGGGGGACGGACGGTAGTCCGCGGCCGCCGGGGTGAGCTTGGTATGGAGGTGCAGGCAGATGTCGCACTCGCGGAGCATCGAGCCGGCGAGCTGATCCTTGGTGATCATCGGTCTTGGGTTCCAGGAGAGGGTGGAGGAGGAACTGAGGTATCTCCGCACCGGTCGAGCCAGGCGAGATCGAACTTGGCGAAGGTAATGTGCTGATAGTCGCCCCGCTCATAGAGGAGCCCCACGGCGCCGTTCTGGAGCTTCGCGAGCGAGGAATATGCGGCGGCGCCGGGCTCGACCGTACGTCGCACCAGCCAGGTCCGGCCGTCATCGCAGGAGAGACGGACGGTCAGATCCTTCCGGTCGCTCGTATCGGCGGTGTTGCTGAAGAGGAGCCAGTGAGCGCGGGGATCGTCCGGCGGCGCGTCGGCGTCATAGCGGATGATCGAGCCGTTGTTGCCGGGGTCCACCAGCGCCCGGTCGGCGTGGAGGCCGGTGTACGTCAGGCCGCCATCGGTCGAGATCGCGACCTTGCGATACGGTCTGGCCCGGCTGTTGAGCATCACCGAGCCGTCGGCCAGCTCCACCGTGCGGTTCTCATCGAGACCCGGGCCGGCGAGGGCTCCCATCCGCCAGGTGGCGCCGTGGTCATCGCTGTAGGCGCTCGCGGCGTAGTTCGCTCCTTGATACCGGATCGCGTACTGCTGGATCAGCCGGCCGGCGTGAGGGCCGTGCCGGAGCTGGATTCCCGCGCCCGATGATGCGAAGAGGCCGCCCCACGCCGGATTCTTGAGCTCCGACGTCAGGCGGCGATGGCGCCAGGAGATCCCATCGTCGTCGGACCAGCTCAGATCGGCCTGCAGAATGTCGGGGTCATCCAGGGCGGTGCCCATCTTCGAACCGAAATACCCCTGGTGCACGGCGGCGGCGTAGAAGAGGAATATCCGGCCCGTGGTCCGGTCGACCAGGAGACTCGGGTCGCCGAATCCCTCGGTGGCGGAACCGGAGCGGACAATCTGCCGTTCTCCCCAGCTGCCGCCGCCGTCCACACTCCGCCGCAACACGATCGCAATCGAGCTCGGCAGGTCGTTCATCGAGGGACGGGCATCGTAGGCGGCGAGGAGCGTGCCGGCTTTCGTCACCGCGAGCGCCGGGATCCGGTAGACCGGATACCCGGCCCCACTGCTGTCGAGATCGAGGCGGGTGATGTCGGCGGTGGCGCGAAAGCCCAAACCGAG
Organism: Gemmatimonadales bacterium; assembly: GCA_044449625.1. GTDB lineage: Bacteria > Gemmatimonadota > Gemmatimonadetes > Gemmatimonadales > GWC2-71-9 > CAMLHU01. Next base: position 2,629 of record JBIOIC010000028.1, read on the forward strand.
GAGCAGGAGTACCGCGACGCGGACGGCACTCATCGTCCCGATCACGGGTGAGCCGATCCAGCCTTGGCGAGGAAGGCGTCGAGGGAACGGGCGGCGTTCTTCCGGATGGCGGCCTGGACCGGCGGCGCCCAGCCGAGGAGACGCCCCTTCCAGCCCAGGGCCTGTCCGGCCCAGCGATGGAGGTCGAAGCGGTCGTCGTGACGGATGATGCGGCGATCCTGGAAATGGAAGGTCGCGCGGATCCGATTGTGGACCGGGTATCCGGTCGCGCTGAAAGTGTACCAGGCCTCCCAGACCGCGCTGCCATTGACGTCCCCCGCCTCGACATCGCGGAACTCGATCCGCAGATCCTTCCCCCGTTCGCAGAGCATCCGCCACATCGCCCCGGCGCGGGAGCCCTCCACTTGGAAGACCGGATCGTGGAAGACGACCGCCGGGCCGTAGCAGGCGATCATCCCCCCCGCGTCCCGCCGCTGCAAGGCCTGATAGAAGGTCGTGATGAGTTCGGCGTTGGGATGCATCAAGGGAAGCTCGCCGTTCCATTGTCCCGCGTCAAACCGCCCTGACTCAATGATTTCCGGAACGCGATCGCGCGGGGGTCTCGTGGATTGCCACCGGCTCCAGGATGACGGCGGTGCGGTCCGACGCGATCAGCGCTTCCGACAGCGTCCCGCTGACGGCGATCCGGTGACCGGCGCGGCGCCGGATCTCCTCCGACAACGGCTCAACGGTGCGGATCTGAACGGTGTCCTGTCCGGTCGCCGAGTCGAGGTTCGGCGGATGGGCGGGATCGCCGATGGTACAGAGAGGGGCATCGAGGACCAGGAGTGTTACGATCTGGGGACGGTCCCCCTTGGCGATGCTGGTGTAATTCGGAGGGCCGGGAAGGGTGCGGATGACGACCGATCCGGTGAGCGATACCGGAGCGGGCCAATAGTGGTAGCACGAGTCGGCCGCAGGGAGGGGAGCAGCCACCAAGCCGAACAGGAGCGACGGGAGCAGGGTAATCATGGGATGCCTTAGTTTACCGTGTCTCGGTCAGCCCACCAAGCGCGACCTCAGGAGTTCATCGATGGGCCGCTCACGATCGCTCGCCCTCCTTCTTTCCCTTGTTCCAGTGCTCGGTGCTGCGCAGGCAGCGCCCCTGCCCTATCGCGATCCGCACCTCTCCATCGACGAGCGGGTACGCGATCTCCTCGGCCGGATGACGCTGGAAGAGAAGTTCTGGCAGCTCTATATGGTCCCCGGCGATCTCGATGACTCGACCCACGATTACTCCCACGGCATCTTCGGCCTTCAGATCCGGACTGCCGACACTGTTTCCGCCGGCGCGGCGCGGGCGCAGGCGGAGCGGATCAATGCCATCCAGCATTACTTCGTGGATCGTACCCACCTCGGCATACCGATCATCCCCTTCGAGGAGGGAGTCCACGGCCTCCTGGCGCCGGGGGCGACGATGTTTCCCCAGGCGATTGCCCTCGCGGCGACCTGGGACACGGGGCTCGTCGCCCGGGTGGCGACGGTGATCGCCGCGGAGACACGGAGCCGAGGGATCCGGCAGGTGCTGTCACCGGTGTTGAACATCGCGAGCGACGTGCGGTGGGGGCGGGTGGAGGAGACGTATGGAGAGGATCCGTTCCTGGTCTCGCGGATGGGGGTCGCCTTCGTCGGGGCGTTCGAGCGGGCGGGGGTCATCGCCACACCGAAGCACTTCATCGCCAACGTGGGCGAAGGTGGACGCGACAGTTATCCGGTCGACCTCGGCGCGCGGGAGCTGGAGGAACGCTTCTTCCCGCCCTTTCGCGCCGCGATCGCGGAGGGGCACGCCGGATCGGTGATGACCGCGTACAACGCGGTGAACGGCGTGCCGGCGACGCAGAACCGGGCGCTGCTGACGGACGAACTCGAGAAGGGATGGGGCTTCGGCGGTTTCGTGATCTCCGATGCCGCGGCGACCGGCGGACCCACTGTGCTGCAGCACACCGAGGCGACCACCGCGGCGGCGACGGCGGATGCATTGAACGCCGGCCTCGACGTCATCTTCCAGTCGTCGTGGGAGCAGTATCGGCCCTACTTCTCTGCGTTCCAGCGGGGATTGATCCCCGGGCCGGTCATCGACTCGGCTGTCGCCCGGGTGCTCCGCGCCAAGTTTGCCCTCGGTCTCTTCGAGCATCCCTATGTCGATCCGGACAGCGCCGCCTACTGGAATGGTCACGCTGATCACACGGCACTGGCCCTTGAGGCGGCGCGGGCGTCGATCGTCCTGCTCCGGAACGAGCGCAACATCCTTCCGCTCCGGCCGTCGCAGCGGTCGATCGCGGTGATCGGGACTGACGCGGTCGAAGCGCGATTGGGCGGATACAGCGGACCGGGGATCCACACCGTGTCGATCCTGGACGGCATCCGTGTCCGCGTCGGCGGGGCATCGGTTCGCTATGCGCCGGGACCGGGACGGGTCACCACGGAATACGTGACGGTACCTGCGGCGCAGCTCAGGTCGGACTCGAAGGACGGTCCCATCACCGGTGTCCGCGGCGAGTACTTCGATAATATTGACCTCTCGGGGGTTCCGGCACTCGTTCGGACCGACTCCGCCGTCGCTTTTCATTGGACCTTGAGCGCGCCCGATCCGGCGCTCTCCCCCGACTGGTACTCTGTGCGCTGGACCGGGACGGTGACGGTCCCCGCGGGCGGCGCGCACCGCATCGGCGTTGAAGGGAACGACGGTTACCGGCTCTTCGTCGACGGCCACCTCCTGATCGACGACTGGCGCAAGCGATCGTTCGGCACGCAGCTGCGCAAGGTCGGGTGGCTGGCGGGGAGCCGGCACGAGCTGCGGCTGGAATACTTCGAGAATCGAGGCGGGGCGCGGGTACGGTTGGTCTGGGATGCGGGAATCCACGACGATTGGCGGGCGAAGATCGACAGCGCGGTGGCGGTGGCCCGCCGCAGCGCGGTCGCGGTGGTCGTCGCCGGGATCGAGGAGGGGGAGTTTCGCGACCGCGCCTCATTGGCGTTGCCGGGACATCAAGAGGAGTTGATCGAGGCGGTGGCGAAAACGGGGACGCCAGTCGTGGTGGTCCTGGTCGGCGGGAGCGCGATCACGATGTCGCGCTGGATCGACCGGGTCGACGGAATCGTCGACGTCTGGTATCCGGGAGAGCAGGGGGGAGGCGCGGTGGCGGCGGTCCTCTTCGGCGATACCGATCCGGCGGGGCGGATCCCGATCACCTTCCCGATCGCCGAGGGGCAGCTTCCGCTCTACTACGATCACAAACCGACGGGGCGCGGAGATGACTACCTCGATCTCACCGGGCTACCGCTCTTCCCCTTCGGCTTCGGGTTGAGCTACACCACCTTCGGCTATTCGGCGCTCGCGGTCACCCCCGATACGATCGATGCGACGGGGAATATCACCGTCCGCTGTACAGTGTCGAACACCGGTCTCCGGGCGGGGGATGAGGTGGTGCAGTTGTACCTGCACGATGTGCTCGCCTCAGCGGTGCGGCCGGTACTGCAGTTGGCGGGATTCAAACGGATACATCTTGCACCGGGGGAGTCGCGCGAGGTGTCGTTCACGGTGACGTCGGATCAGCTGCGGATGCTCGACCGCGAGATGCATTGGGTAGTCGAGCCGGGGAGCTTCCAGGTGCTGGTGGGAAGCTCGTCGGCCGATATCCGGCTGCGGGGCGCATTCACGGTCCGCTGACGCTCCACGCTGCGTTCGATCCTACAGCCCTTCCGGACCCGCGATCACGATAATGGCGGGGTCGGCCCCGGCGGTCATCCCCCAGATCTCGAGGTAGCGATCGCTCGCGCGGAATGACCGGCGATCGGGTGCCATGCCGGGGGGAAGTCCCGGGGGAGTGACGGTCTGCGGCGTCCACCCCTTGGCGGCGGCGTCGAGCGCGAGCTGGTCCACCAGCGCGGCGAGGCGCTGCTGCACCTCCGGGGCGGCCCGAAAGCCCGCGAAGAGGTCCATCCCGGCGGCGGCGAGATCCGCCATCCCGGCGGACGCCACCGCTTCAGCTCGAAATCCCGCCTTGGCTTTTCCTGCGCGGGTCCGGTGCTCCTCCCGTTCGGCCGCCGAGACCGCCAGCGACCAGATGCAGATCGAACCGGTTGGTGCCGAACCGAACTCTCCTGCCACATTGGGTGCGAACGGCTGCTCGGCGGGAAAGTCGGCCGGCGGTGTGGTCGAGGCCGCCAGGGGGTGGAGCTGGTCGACTTCGGGGATCTTCATCAGAGGGTCTTTCGAACCCGGGCGAATGCTTCCCGGATCTCCGCCGCCAGCGTCTTGGCGGCGCTTTCCACGTTCCCCGCCGCGTTCTGGGCGGTGTCCTTGGTCAGGTGGGCGCGGTGGCGGAACTCATCGAGCTTCGCCTCTGCTTTTTCGAGCTGGCTCTTTGCCTCGGCTTTGCCGAGGGCGACCTTGAGCCGGAGTTCATCGCGCTCGCGTTCGAGATCGGCGAGCAGCTGGGTCCAGGTCGCGCTGAAGTCGGGCATCGGATACCTCCAGTCACCGTGAAGATCTGTCCCGCCACGATCCCATCAAGGATAGCCGCGGATCGCGGATCACGCCCCGGAGATGAGACCGGATCTCGACCCCGGATCGGAATTGGCGAACGCCGGATCGGCGAGCCTGGTCGTGATCTCCCGGACCAGGGCGGCGGCCCGCTCCCGATCACTTCGCGCGATGAAGAGCCGCAAGCGGCCGTGCCGTTCGCTCGGCACATCGGCCAGGGCCGCGAGGGTCCGTTCCCGGAGCTCGATCCTGGGGAGGATCCACCCGCCGCGGAGCCCGGCCTCGTCGAGCGCGGAGACCGGGACCTCGACCGTCTCGAGCGGGACGGTGACGGTCTCGCGGTCCGCGTCGAACATCTCCTTGGTCTCGACCTGTACGGTGCCGGTCCACTCGAGATGCACGAATTCCCCGTCGAACCGGATCTTACCGTAGACGTGAAACTTCCGGGTGACGTGACCGAAGCCGCGGACGCTCTTCTGGCGGCGGATCCGGAGCGTGAAGGGGATCGCGCCGTTCACGCGGGTGACCCGCCCAGGGCGCCGAGATCGGCCCGGTCGACGAAATCGAGCGACTCGGAGTTGACGCAGAAGCGGAGGCCGGTCGGCCGGGGGCCGTCCTCGAAGAGGTGGCCGAGGTGGCAGTCACAGCGGGCGCAAAGGATCTCGGTGCGGCGCATCCCGAAGCTCACGTCCGCGTGGGTGATGACGTTCTCCGCCGCGACCGGCTGGAAGAAACTGGGCCACCCCGTCCCCGATTCGAACTTGTTGTCGGAGGAGAAGAGCGGCAGCCGGCAGCAGATGCAGCAGTAGACGCCGGCCCGCTCGTTGTCGAGCAGGGTGCCGCAGAACGGGGCCTCCGTTCCCTTTCCGCGCGCGACGGCGAACTGCTCGGCGGTGAGCTGGGCGCGCCATTCGGCGTCGGTCTTCACTACCCGGGGAGATTCCACCGGGCCGATGAGGGTACCGGCGGCGTCGAAGATCTTCACTTGCATTGTCCGTGCTCCGAAGGAAGGTCAGGCCCGGAGGTAGCGGCGCCGGAGCGGCTCGGGGAATCGTTCGATGGCGTATCGTAACATGGTCCGCGGCATCCGCCGAGCGTAGCGGCGGAGGAATGTCTCCTCGGCGGTCCGGTTTCGCTTGCCGATCTCCCGGAGCATCCACCCCAGCGCCTTGTGCATCAGGTCGTGCGGGTCATCAAGAAGGGATCGCGCGAGGCGAAGGGTCTCTCCGTACTCCCCTTCCTTGATGAAATGGAAGGTGGCGAGCACGGCGATCCGCCGATCCCAGACGCTCCTCGACCGCGCCAGCCGCAGGAGCACCGCGCGGTCCCGCTCGAACAGGTGTGGCCCGACGATATACGCCGCCGAGCAGTCCACCAGATCCCAGTTATTGACGCGGGCGCGGTGACGAAGGTAGAGCCGATAGATCGCGGCGCGCCGACGTCCGTCTCCCCGCTCGTATTGCCGCACGAGGATGGCGAGGGCGAGGGCGCGCGCCTCGTGCCAGGGGGAGGCGAGGAGTTTGACCGTCTCCCGTTCCGCCAGCGCTTCGTGCTCCCGGGCGAGTCGCCGGAGGACCGGCACGGTGATGCCGAGGAATTTGTCTCCTGCGCCGTATTCACCGGGCCCGGTCTTGAAGAAGGCGGCGGCACCGCGGGCCCGTGCGGGGGAGCCAAGCGAACGGAGCCGCCGGACGATCGCGGCGGCGGAGGTCCCATTCAAGGCTTCTGGCCGATATCCCGCAGCCGGCCCCGCGCCTCGCCGTTAGTGGAGTCGCGCTTGATCGCTTCACGATAGGCGGCCGCGGCTGCGGCGGTATCCCCCTTCATCAACTGGACGTTGCCACGAACCACGGCGGTGGATGAGGCGGCGGGGAAGGTCTCCTCGTTGAGCGAGAGCATCGCCAGCGCCTCGGTGAACTTGTTGACGCGCGCCAGGCGGAAGGCGGCGGTGTTGAGGGAGTTCTCGCTGAAATCATAGGAGTCGCGGCCGTAGTACTTCTGATGCAGCGCCCGATAGGCCCGCACCGCGGAATCGGTGCTGCTCTGTGCCGCGTCCACGATCAATTGGCTCAGGGGGACCGGGCGGTTGACGCCGCGATGGCAGGTGCTGCACGTCACCTGCGGGTCTCCCTCCGCGTGACCGGGGAGGGTATCCACCCGCTTATTGATCTCTTCCACCATCCGCATCATCTGCCGGGCGATCAGCTTGTGCTGCTTCTTGTCGCTCGCGAAATCGAAGGTGCCGAGGGGCTGTCCCTCCTCCCCCTCGTGGCAGAACTGGCAGCGCACGCCGAGCCCGCCGGCGAAGTTGCGCATCGCGCCGACGACCTGCATCACGGGGGTGTTGTGCGGGAATATCTTGGTGTTGACGAGCGAGTCTGGCGGGAAGTGTCCCGGCGCTTGGGCGGCGAGAGGACCGCCGAGCGCGATCAGGGCAAGGCCGCAGAGGAGAGAGCGCATGGGTGCCTCAGGTTGGGGGGGCGCAGTGCCCTGCAAGCATACGTTCCCGGTCCGGAGGCCGGAAGAGCGCCTCATTCAGGAAGGATCACCGGGATCGCAGGAGGCGGGTGAGCACTCGATCCAGCGCGCTCGCGAAGGCCTGTTTGGCCCGCGCGTCGTACGGTGGCGGTCCACCGGTCACCCCGCCGTCCCGCCGCACTTGCTCCATGAAGTCCCGGATCGAAAGCCGTTCCCCGATCGTCTCGGCGGTATGCTCGTCGCCGCGGGGATCGAGTACGGCGACCCCGTTCGGCACCAGGAGTGCTGCGAGGGGAATGTCCTGGGTGACGACCAGATCGCCCGCGGCCGCGTGGGTGGCGATGTGCTGATCGGCGACGTCCGGCCCGCCGTCCACCCGCACGGCCGTGACGAACGGATTGCCGGCCGGGGTCTGCAGCCGCTGATTGGCGACCAGCACCGTCTCGACGTTCAACCGCTTGGCCGCGCGGAAGACCAGCTCCTTCACCTCGCGCGGCGCGGCGTCGGCGTCGATCCAGATCTTCAACGGCGTCCTCGGTGACGAGTCACGGCGCGGGGGGAGCGGGGGGCGCCGCCGCCGGCGCGGTGACGCGCTCCCAGAGCCGCACCATTCCGACCCCCGCCACCGCCGCGATCCCGCCGAACCAGATGGCGATGATGACCTCGAAGGGCCAGAGATTGTGCGAGGTCGGATCGCGGCTGGTATCGACCACCACCCGTGCCATCACCGCAAGCACGAATCCAAGGACGACGGCCAGGATCGGAGCCCGCCACTCCCTTCGCACCAGCAGAGCGGTGAGGACCCCGGCGAGTGCGCCGAAGAGGTACAGCGCATCGGCGGGAGGGTGCCTTCCCATTGCCACCTGGCTGTAGGGGACCGGCCAGAGCAGGAGGTCGCAGGCCAGGAAGCCCGCGAGGGTCCCGATGCCGAGGCGGATGAGCCTGGAGGAGATGGGCATCTTCCCAAGGTACACGGCAACCGCGCGGGCGGAATGGCGGCCGACCGTGGGCCTCAGCGCGTCCGCTTTGCCGGGTCCTTGCCTGAGATGACGTAGACCCGGCCGGAGCGGAGTCCGTTGACCATGCTCCACGCCGAGGTGACGAGGTAGTCGGTCACGCCGTCGCCATCGACATCACCGATGCCGACCGCGTCGAAACCAAACGTCTCACCCGTGATGCGGCCGGTGATGGTGCGGAGGACGTGGCCGTCGCGTCCGGAGATCAGCTGCACCCGTCCCCCCGACCAGGCGGCGCCGCCGTACTGCCACGAGCCGACGATGAGATCCGCTCGGCCATCGCCGTCCACGTCACCGATGCGCGCGGCACCGATGCCGAAGCCGCCGCCGGCGCTGTCGCCGGTCACCGTGAGGATCGTCGCACCGGTCTTTCCCGAATAGACGTACAGCCGTCCGGTGGCGGGGCCCTTGGCGGCATTGGGATAGTCGGACGCGTAGATGTCGGGAGTGCCGTCGCCGTCGACATCGCCGATGACCGAGGAGAACATCGCGCCGAGCGCCACGCCGGAGGAGTCGGCCTCCTCCACGAACTTCGGCGTCGCCGTCAGGTGGTCGTAGATGAAGATCTCGCCGGCGTGATTGGCACCGGCTCCCGGTGCGCCGACGATCAGATAGCGGCCATCCCCGCCGTCGACACTCGATCCGAACCCGTCGCCGGCACGGGCACCGTCGAGGGTGAGGAGGCGATGGCCATCCTTGCCGGAGAAGACGTACACCCGTCCGGTGAAGGCCCCGATCCCGCCGGCATTGCTGCTCGGTGCCCCCGCGACGATCTCCGGCCGGCCGTCGCCGTCGAAATCGCCGATACCGGCGACGTGGACGCCGAGGTCGACGTCGGCCGGGTCACCCCGCATCCGGAGGATCTCGCGGCCATCCCGGCCGGAGTAGACGAAGACCGTATTGATCCCCGGTGCCCCCGCCACCACGTCGGGAATGCCGTCGCCATCGACGTCACCCGCTGCTTCGAGTCCGAGGCCGAGGAGGGCGCCTTGGTCTCCTTCGCGCTTCCAGAGGAGCTTCCCGCTCTTGCCGGAGTAGACGTAGATCTTCCCATTGGCGTTGCCATAGGGGCGGTTGCCGGTGGCGGAGATGACGACATCGGTCACGCCGTCGCCATCGACGTCTCCGATCCCGCGCGCAATCCAGCCGAACTCATCACCCGGGGTCTCGCCGCGCCACTCGTGGATGATCTTGACCGGCTCGACGAAGGGCTTGGCGAAGCTCGCCGGGGTGGGGAAGAGGAGCGCGAAGCGGCGGTCGCTCTTGAGCGCGGCGATCTCGGGGTTGCCGACCACGCCGGTGAAATCTCCTCGGCGCGCCCGCTGCATCTCATCGAACCAGCGGTACGCCTGATCGAGCCGGCCGGCGCCGGCGTAGAGCAGGAAGAGCGCTTGCACGGCGGGCTGGCGTGCGCGCGGGAGCGCGGCGGCGTGCTCCAGTGCCGCGGCGGCCGCATCGATCTGTCCGGCGCCGCGCCGAGCCGCACCGAGTGAGAGCCAGGCCCGTCCGAAGGCGGGAACGTCTTTCACGAGGGGCTCAAGCAGCGCGGAGGCCGAATCGAACTTCGACGCGCCGATCAGTTGCTGTGCCTGTTGCACTGTTTCATTCTGCGCGGCTGACTGCGCGGAGAGTGAGGCGCCGATGAGACCGAGGCAGCAGAGCGCCGTGATGGTGGTGCCGCGAAATGAGGCACGGAGAGGTCGGTGCACGGTCATCATCTCCAGGCCGGGTGTATCGAGGATCTGATTCGATGGATCAGGAAGGCTTACGTACAGCTTTGTGCGAGGGTTTCCCGGTTGCGGAGGAGGGCGGGTACTTCGCCGAGAGCTTCGCGACCGTGTTCATGTTCCGGGCGGTCGCTTTCAGCTTGAGCGCTTTCTCGAATCCGGTCTTGAAGAAGACCGAATCGCTCTGGTTGGTCTGGCTGAGCCAGTAGGCCTCGGTCCCACGGACGTGAAAATCATCCCCTTCGGTTGTGCAGGCAGCCAACGACTGCTTGGCAGCGGCGCCGGGAACGGCGTTGAGAAAGGCGACCACCAGCACCTGGGACGATTTCATCCGCGCCGCCGGGAAGGGGCGACAGGCGGCGATCGCGGCGATCTCAGTGTCGGTCCGAAGGAAGGTGAGGACCTCATAACCGAGCGCGGCCTTCAGGTGGGTCTCGATCTTCCGCTGCAACGTCGGCGCATCTTTCGAGCGGGAGGCGAAGATCACGTTCCCGCTCGCGATGAAGGTCTCGACATCGGAGAGGTCGAGCGCCTGAAAGAGCAGGCGCAGTTTCTCCATCGTGACAGTGTGGCCGCCGACGTTGATGGCGCGGAGAAAGGCGATGTAGCGAGGCATCCCAGCAATCTAGCGGACTGTCTCTCAAGCGCCGCTACGACGGATGCGAGGCCCCACCTCTTGCGCTTGGCCAACAACCACAGGACCACGGAGTCACGGAGACCACGGAGGGATACGGAGAACGGCTGTTGTTGTGGTCTCGCGCACAGGATTCCGTATGCTCGACCACAAATCTCGGCTTTTCTCCGTGCCCCTCCGTGGTCTCCGTGACTCCGTGTTCACGCAGTCTTGAAAGCCGTGACAATTCACTGGCCGGGGATCACGGCCGTGCCTTGGGCGAATCCCGCTACTCGTACCGCAGTGCCTGCATCGGGTCGACCTCGGAGGCGCGCCGGGCGGGGACGTATCCCGCTGCCGCCGCCACCAGGACGAGCGCCAGGACGGAGAGGACGAAGACCACGGGATCGTGGCCTTGCAGCCCGTAGAGCAGCGATCGCGCGGCGCGCCCGAGACCGAGCGCCGCCACCACGCCGAGCAGGCCTCCCACCAGCGTCATCTTCCCCACTTGGCGCATCACCATCGCCCGCACTCGCCGCACGTCGGCGCCGAGCGCCATGCGGACCCCGATCTCCCGGGTGCGTTGCGCCACCGTGTACGCCAGCACACCATAGAGCCCGATCCCGGCGAGCAGTGTTGCGAGGACCGCGAAGGCGGCCGAGAGGATGCTGATCATCCGGTCGAGGAAGACATTCTCCCGGATCTGCTGCGCCATCGTCTTCAGATCCTCCACCGGGAGGCCGGGGTCGATCTTCTTCAGCACCACGGGGATGCTGCGCAGCATCGCGTTCGACGGCGCCCCGGTCCGCACGTAGAAGCTCATCGAACCGACTCTCCCATCCTGCCGCCACGGCGTGAAGAAGAGCGCCGGGACCGAGTCCTTCACGTCGCTGTATTTCGCGTTCTGCGCGATGCCCACGATCTGGATGTCGAGCGGGCCCTTCCGCCCATCCTGGGACATGAACTTGCCCACGGCGTCGGAGCCGAGGTGGAACTTCTTGGCGAA
>JBIOIC010000029.1:0-13700 GCA_044449625.1 Gemmatimonadales bacterium
CCTCCTTTCTCCTTCTCCCGCCTCCCGTTTCTCTCCTTCTGCGGCATTCCGCGAGTGCAATTCGTTGCACAATAAGGGAGTGAGAGAGCTGCGGTCGACCCATTCTGGGCAGCCGGAGCTCTGTACTATTTGCTGACGCCATCCCGCCTTGGCCCTTCCCACACGCAGACAACGCAGAGTATTTCTCTTGCGATCACACGTCATATTATCGCAAAGTATTGTAGTGCAATGACTTACAATAGCTCCGACGGTCCAGTGGGTATTTGTGCGGTGTTAATGCCAGTACAATTACAATTGCCATTGACTTAAGTCGTTGATTTATAGATACTTTAGCAGTCGATCCAGCCGTCAAAATTTTAGACGGCAATTTTTTTGACGACATTTTGCGGGTACGGTACCTGCCCTTGCAATGACTCGGAAGAAGCGGGGTCATCCGGCCCCAAGACAATACCTGGCACCACCACTTATCTTTCAAGGAGTTCCCGATGCGTTCCACGCTCCTCACCTCGTTCGGCGCCGTCCTGGTGATTGCCGCCATCGGGGCATCCCCCGCGGCTGCACAGGCCAGCTGCTCGGCCAACAACTGCACGCTGACGCAGACAGTCTCGGCGACCATTCCGGACCTGATGAAGATGACGCTCAGCGCCAATACCTTCACGCTGACCGCTCCGATCATCACCGACTTCGGTGTGGACTCCACGGCCCACATTACCGAAGCCAGCACCTTCACGGTGGCGGTCCAGTCGAACCGGAAGTACAACGTGACTGTGGCCTCGCCGGTGAACTTCACCGCTCCGGCGGGCGTCACCAAGCCGGCCTCAGACCTGAGCTACAACGTGAACGCCGGCGCCTTCGTGGCGATGTCCAACACGGCCGCCAACTTGTACGCCGCGACCCAGAACACGACCTTCGGCCGGTCTGCGCTGATCGGGCTCAAGACCGACTGGCACTTCGTGAACGATGCGTCCGGCGGCTACTCGCTGGTGCTGACCTACACGCTCGTCGGGCAGTGAGGGCGTAGTTCGCTTCGAACCAACGCGGCTCGCAGCTGAGGTACATAGCGTGCCTCCGACGGCTCGGCGATCCACGCCGAGCCGTCCGCGCAAGAACCCCCGGGGGAATACGGGATCCCGGGACCACACGAACCGAATGATGGAGGACGGCCAGATGATGATCTTGAGGACCACGGTGGCGCGCACAGCGCGCCGGATGACGACCCTGGGCCTGGCCGCCGCCACCATTCTGGCGGCTCCAGCCGCCGCCCAGATCTCGGTCAGCCCCATCGATTTCACCTTGAATCCGGCGGGGCCGCGGGTCGGCGCCTTCGCGGTGACGAACGACAGCCACGACCCGCAGCAGCTGACCCTCTACGCCAATGACTGGGATCGGGACGCAGGAGGGGGGAACCGCTTCTACCCGCTCGGCACTTTGCCCGCCAGCTGCCGCTCACGGATCCAAATCTTCCCCCAGTCCGTCCGGGTAGCACCGGGGGCATCTGAAAGCATCCGGATCTCGATGCTCCCCGGAGATTCGACCCAGTCGGCCTGCTGGACGATTGTCTTCGCAGAGACCGCTCCGGCCGCGATCCACGCCGGGTCGCGGATCGCCTTCGTGACCCGACTCGGGGTCAAGGTCTATGTGACCCCGGGCAGTGCGACCCTCGACGCCACCATCGACTCGATGGCCGTCGCGCGGCATGTCTCCGAGCAGGGGATCTCTACAGCCGACAGCGCCGCCACACAGGACGTCGTAGCCTTGCTGCACAATACCGGAGGAGCTCCCCTGATCGCCAAGGGTTCGGTGGAGTTCCGCACCCTCGACAACCGGTCGGTGGCCAAGGTCACGATCGATGATACCCCCGTCCTTCCGGGTGCGCTCCGTCGGGTCCGCGTTCCGGTGCCGACGACCCTTGCAAGCGGCCACTACATCGCGCTCGTCGTGCTCGGTTTCGGCGGCGCTGATGATGTCGCTGGCCAGGTCGAGGTCTCGGTCCCGTGATGCTGCACCGGCCGCTCCTCCTCGCGGCGTTCCTCGCAGCCCCCATGGCGCTGCGCGCCCAGGGCGCGACCACGTTGACCCTCTCGGGGAGCCCGCTGGCATTCCCGGCGCCGGTCGTCGCCGACTTCGACAACGGATCCCTCGCCGCGACCGGCGCGCTGACCTATTCGGCGGCGACATCCGGTGGGGGCCCCAAGACCTCCCGAACGTCCACGGTATCGATCCGGGCGTCGAGCGCGACGCTGGGGGGGACCAAGCCGGTCAGCGACCTGCAGTGGCGTCGCGCCGACCTCGGGACCTGGAACTCCCTCACCACTTCCGATGTCCAGGTGGAGCAGCGGGCAATGGTCCGGGCCACCACCAACGACCCGTGGAGCAACCAGGTCTTCTTCCGGGTGCTTCTCTCCTACGCTAATGATGCGCCTGGCTCGTACTCGACCAGCGTGATCTTCACCCTCACGATCACGACGCCGTGATCACGTCGCTCCGGCGGGTCTCCCTCATGGTGGCCAGCTTCGCACTGGTAGGGACCGCCGTGCTCGCTGCAGCGATCCGGCTGACTCGGGCTGAGCGCCGCTCCATCGCCACCCGGGAGGCCGGGGTGGCGCCTGCCGTTCGGCCTGGTGGGCTGGAGCGTGCGCCCCGAAGCCGACGACGCCCCGACGCCCCGGCGCCGGCGACGAAGGGGCCGGGTCCATCAATCAGGCCCGCTGCGCCGCTCCCCCCTCCTCCCCCCTCGAGTCCGGCCATTTCGCGGCGGGAGCGTCCGGCACGGACGCGGGCGGGTACGCCCGTGACACTGACGACCCCAGTGGCCCCTCACAGCGTCGAAGTGATCACGGTGGCGGTACCGCACGACGTCGCTCCCACCGATACCGTGCCGTGGCGGGTGCTCCCCACCGGACGGGCCGAGCTGCTCTCGGACCGCGAAGGCACGCTCCTTCCGGCCACCCGGGACAGCGAGCGGAGCGTGATTATCATCGCCCGGCTCCCGGCGGGGGCGCCGGCCGGCCCAACCCAGGTCGCCACCGCAGAGTTCGATGGTCGCGACGCGACGATCACGGTCGGGGTCAACCTGCTGGTCACCCGCATCCGCCGCGCCGACATCAGGCTCATCCGGGCCTCTCTGGCGGTGCGCCCGACCGACCGCGCCGAGCTGAGCGTACTCATCGCCAACCGGGGGAACGCGATCGATACGCTGAACCTGGATGCGACACTGCCGGCCGGGTGGCGTCTCATCGGCCAGCCCCAGCCGCTCATCCTCCGTCCTGGACAGCAGCAGACGGTGCGGCTGATGGCGTCGGTCCCCCGGGACGCGCAGCCGACGCACACCTACGCCGTACTGACGGCCCGGGCCTCGGGCACCGCCCTCGCCGATGCCACCGCGGACATCGACGTCCTCGACCGGCGCGATCAGTCGGGGCACGGAGGGCCGGTCCTCACCGCGAGCATCGCCTCCTCAGTCGGCGACAGCGACGTGTCGGCCCCCGTGGCGGCGCTCGACCTCTCTGGCAACTACAGCGAGAGCACTACCCTGTCGGGCCGGGCCGCCTTCGCGGCCGACCGCGCCAATGCCAATATCCAGGCGGTGGGGCGGGTCGGGGTCTACTTTGGGCAGGCCTACCTGAGCGCCACCAACCCGCACTGGCAGGCCACCGTGGGTGGCACCGGGCGCCAGTTCTCCCCGACCACCGGACTCAACGCCTACGGCGTCGGCTTCTCAGGCAGCGCAACCCGCGACCACTGGTCGGCCGGCCTGATGGCGGCCGAGCCGACCGCGGGCGCCAGCGGGCAACTGGTGGGCGCCCAGTTCGGGTATCAGCTGCCCGCCGGCAATGTGAGCGCAACGGCGACCGACTTCCGGGAGACCGGGATTTACTCCCGATCACTCCAGGCAGCGGGCCTCGACTACACCTTCACTCCGATCCTCAGCACCCGTTTGAGCGGCGGGCTCGCATGGCGGCAGTACGCTGGCGGCGACGGACTCGGCTGGAGCTTGGGGGCCAACCGGTCAACCCCCAACGACTACCTCACGCTCCTGGCCACGCATACGCCCGGAGGCACGCAAGCGTACGCGCAGGCCACCGACCAAGTGGCCGCTTCGGCCATGCAGCGGTTGTCGGATCGATTCGCGGTGCACGCGGGATACAGCCACAGTTCTGATCAGAACGTGACCTTCAGTACCCTCGCCAACCAGTCCCTGTCGGCCGGCTCCGATTTCAAGCTGGCTCAGGCGCAGACGCTGGACCTCGATCTCTCCTCCAATCAGTTCGACGCAACCAGCACCGGGCTCGGATTCGGCAGCAGGGACGTGACGGCGAAGGCGGCGCTGCGCAGCCAATTCCACAGCTATTCGACCGACCTCTCGGTCTCGGCGGGACAGGTGCAGCGCTCGACGACCCTGGGCCCCCTCTCGGTGAACGGACCCGCCGCTCTCCGCCTCGGTGCCGCAGCCACCGTCGGCTGGGTCTCGAGCCGAGGCCGGTTTACCGCCACCGGGACCTATGACTACAGCGGGCCCGGGGCCGGGTTCTATCCCCAGATCCTGCAGGTGGGGCTCTCCGCCAGCGGATTGGTGCTTTCACGGAACCCCAAGGTCCCGACCCTCGAGGCCTCAGTCCAGCGCTATGAGTGGTTCGGGACCCGTCCCGGCGCGACGGTCGCCCGGGTCGGGGCGGCCGCACAGCTGGGCGATGCCTATCGCCTCGTCGTCGATGTGGAGCGCAATCCCTTCCTCCGCGCCAATTCGGCGAGCACGCCGGTCGTCGCGGCGTTCAAGATCGAGCGCAGCTTCGGACTCCCCTTCAGCCATCGGACGACGAGTGCCCAGGGCCTCGTCTATGAGGACCTCAACGGGAACGGTCTCCGCGACGCCGGGGAACCGGCGCTGCCCGGCGTGATGATCCGCCGGGGCGGCGAGGTCACGACCACCGACGAGAAGGGGCGCTTCGACCTGTATCAGAGCGACGCCCGGGCGGCCAGCATCGATGCCACCTCGCTTCCGTTGGGCCTCGTCCCCGGCGCCATCACCACCGTCGGGCATGAGCTGGTCCTCGGGGTGCTGCCGACCGCGGCGGTCGAGATCACCCTCACACCGAAGGTCGACGAGCTGGGGCGCCGGCCGAGCTCGACCAACCTCGCCGCCGCCGTGATCATCGCGCGAGATTCGGCCGGGGCGGTGTGGACCATCCAGGCCGACAGTGCCGGGCACGCCAGGCTCGACGCCCTGCCCCCGGGACGGTACACCATCAGCGCCGACTTCAGCGGATTCGATGAGCGGCTCCGGGTGCTCGGCCCGGCCCCGGTCGTCGAGGTGCGGGCCGGATCCCCGGTGCCGCCAGTGGAGTTGCCCTTCGGGCTGATGACAGTCAAGATGTTCAATGCCAGGAATGGCCCGCCCACCCCGCTCGCGAAGGAGCAGAAGTGATCCGGCCCCTCCGCCCGCTCGCGGTGCTGACCTCCCTGTTGACGGCGGGGTGCTTGGCCTCGCCCAGCGGAAACGGCAATGCGCCGATCGTGGGGACCTGGAACTACGCCGGGGTGCAGACCTCGCCGATTACCGCGACCCTGAACGGCACCCTCCAGATTAACAGCCAGCAGAACGGAAACTTCTCCGGAACGCTGAGCGTTACCGAGACCCCGAACGGAGGGCAGCCGGTCATCCGGAGCGGTGCGGTGAGCGGGCAATCGATCAGCAGCACCGGCGTGACGTTCTATGTCACGCTGGACAATGGCAGCGACGACGTGTCGCGGGTCCACCTGGGGACCATCGCCGGTGATTCGCTGAATGGCTTCTGGGCGGAGCCGGATGGTGGCTCCGGCGCGCCCTCCGGAAGCTTTCGAGCCCACCGGGTGGTGACGCCGTGAAGCCCGGCGCCATCCTCCTCCTTGGGCTCCTGGCCGGCGTCCTTCCGCGCGCGGCGGCGGCGCAGACCTGCACGGTGAACAACCCGGCGGGGGGTTGCACCGTCACCGTGACGATGTCGTCCGTCACCGTCCCCACCCTGCTGGCCCTCACGATCAGCGGGACGACGGCCACACTCACGACCCCCGCGATCGCCGACTTCGGGGCCGATTCCACCGCTCACATCACGGACGCGGCGGTCACCACCGTCACCGCCCGGGGGAATGTCGGCTTCCATGTCACCTTCCGGGCCGGTGCTGCGACCTGGAGCTCGACCGGTACGCCGCCGCTCCCCAAACCGGCCTCGGATCTCGCCTGGGGGACCTCGCCGGGGGGACCCTTCACCGCGATCAGCACCACTGCGGCCACGATCCTGAGCAGCGCGACCCGCAGCAACGCGATCTCGGCCACGCTCTCCTTCCGGACTGATTGGCACTGGATCCAGAACACCACCGGGGTCTACTCGCTCCCCTTGGTCTTCACGCTCGTCAGCCCCTGATCCCGATCGACCGGGATGAGAAAGGCGGGACCGGCCACCTTGGCCGATCCCGCCTTCACCGTCTGCTCGCCATCGGGACGGCGGGATTTGACGCGACCGGCCCGTCAGGGCCGGCGCCCCGCGAAGCGGGGCGAGCGGGGCGAGGCCGCCACGCGGCCGCAGCCCAACCCGCGACCCATGACACCACCTCCACATATGAGAAGCGGGCCAGCCCGAAGGGGCTAACCCGTTGCTCTGACTGACCTAAGTTGTTGCCCTGCCATCATCGGGACGGCGGGATTTGAACCCGCGACCCCCTGAACCCCATTCAGGTGCGCTACCGGGCTGCGCTACGTCCCGTCACCCCGGGCCGAAGCCCCGGGAGGCGGTAACCTAGCCCGCTCCTCCCCCGCTGCCAAGCCCCGCGGCTGCTCCAGCCATCACTATATTATCTGACTGCCACGCGGGCCTCCCGCATCGCCCCATTTCCGAGGCGCTTCCCCGATGAGCGATCCGCTCGCGGCCCTCGCCGCAGCCCTGCAGGACCGTTATACCCTCGACCGCCAGGCCGGCGAGGGGGGGATGGCCACGGTCTACCAGGCGACCGACCTGAAGCACCACCGCCGGGTGGCGCTCAAGGTCCTGAAGCCGGAGCTGGCCGCGACGATCGGCGCCGATCGCTTCCTGCGGGAGATCGAGCTCGCCGCCGGCTTGCAGCACCCCCATATCGTCCCGGTCTACGACTCTGGCGCCGCGGCGGGGGCACTCTACTACGTGATGCCCTTCGTCGAGGGCGAATCGCTGCGCGACCGGCTGGAGCGGGACGGACGCTTGCCCCTCGAAGAGGCGGTGCGACTGACCCGTGAGGCCGCGAGCGCGCTCACCTACGCCCACCAGCAGGGGATCGTCCACCGCGACATCAAACCGGAGAACATCCTCCTCTCCGGCGGCCACGCCGTGGTCGCC
The DNA here is from genome assembly GCA_044449625.1 of Gemmatimonadales bacterium. Classification (GTDB taxonomy): domain Bacteria; phylum Gemmatimonadota; class Gemmatimonadetes; order Gemmatimonadales; family GWC2-71-9; genus CAMLHU01. The sequence continues at coordinate 7,347 of JBIOIC010000029.1, forward strand.
GATTTCGGCATCGCCCGCGCGGCGGAGCCGAACCGGCCCCTCACTCCCTCCCGCCAGAAGCTCACCGGCGTCGGCCTGGCGATCGGCACCCCCGCCTACATGAGCCCGGAGCAGGCGACCGCGAGCGACGACGTCGACGCCCGCGCCGATGAGTACAGCCTCGCCTGCGTCTTCTACGAAATGGTGACCGGTGAGCAGCCCTTCACCGGACCCACCCTGCAATCGGTGATCTCCCGCAGCATTACCGGGCCCCGGCCCCGAATCGCGGCGCTGCGTCCTGACCTGGCCCCGTCGTCGGTGGTGGCCGCGGTGGATGTGGTGACCCAACGGGCCCTCTCGGCCGAAGCGGCGGACCGCTATTCCGCCGTCGCCGACTTCGCCGCCGCGCTCAGCCGAGCGGCGGCGGTCCAGGCGGCACTCCCACGCTGGATCTGGTTCGCCGCGGCGGCGCTTCTCATCGTGGTGGGCGGCGGCTCCTGGCTGGCCGGCCGGAGTCGGCCCACGGTGCGTCCCGGCGCCGAACGGATCGCCGTGCTCCCCTTCGCGGTAACGGGAGGGGGTGACCAGCTTCTGGGCGAAGGGATGGTCGACCTCCTCTCGACCAACCTGAACGCCGTCGGCGGGATCCGCACGGTGGACCCACGCGCCGTGCTCTTCCAAGTGAAGAAACTGGGCGGGCCCCTCGCGGTCGACCTCGACGGCGCCCTCGCGGTCGCGAAGACCCTCGACGCGGGTGCGGTGCTCATCGGCAGCGTGGTGAACGCGGGACCCCAGGTGCGGCTGTCGGCGCAGCTCTACGATCGCAACGGCGCGCCGCTCGGCCAGGCCGCTCAGGTCAACGGCCCGGGCGACAGCGTGCTGTCGCTGGTGGACAGCCTGAGCATCCGCCTGGTCCGCGACATCTGGCTCTCCCACGAGCCGATCCCCTCGATCCGGGTCAGCGCCCTCACGACCGGCTCCATCGCCGCGATGCGCGACTATCTCGCGGGCGAACAGTTCTATCGCCGCTCGCAGTGGGACTCGGCCCAGGCCGCCTTTACCCGTGCGGTCAACGCCGATTCGACCTTCGCGCTGGCGCAGTACCGCCTCGCGATGACCTACGGCTGGACCGGCGGCTTCGGCCAACCGCAGGCGGATACCGCCATCGCCATCGCGCAGCGCTACGCCGGCCGTCTGCCGCGGCGGGAACAGGTGCTGCTGTCCGCGTACCATCTCTTCGAGCAGCGCGACGATCGCGCGGCCGACACCCTGGAGGCGTACCTCTCCCGTCACCCCGACGATGCCGACGCCTGGTATCAGCTGGGCGAGGTCCAGTTCCACGGCTCCGCGCTCGATCCCAAATCCCCGGCCCAGCTCGAAGCCCCCTTCGAGAAGGTCCTCACCCTCGATCCGTCGCTCACCCCGGCGCTCATCCACCCGATCGAGCTCGCGTTTGCCAACCGCGATACCGCGAGCTTTGCCCGCTACCTGCGGCTGCTCCGCGCGGGAGGGGCCACCGAGGAGGCCAACGCGTACGCCTCGGGGGAGGATTTCTTGAGCGGCCGGCCGGTGGCGGACTCCACCCTCACCACGCTCTTCCGGCGGCATCCCGATGTGGCGATGTACGCGCTCTACAGCCCGTACGCCGACTCGAACGCCACCGGCGATTCGGTGATCGCCGCCATAAGCCGGATCCCCAATCCTTCCCCCGCGGCGACGCGCCCCTGGGCCGAGTTCGAATTCGGACGCGTCATGGCCCAGATGGGGCTGGGACGGATCGCCGCCGGCCGAGCTCGGGGCGAGGCCATCAGAAACCCGCCGGAGTACGCCCTCCTGGCCTCGCTCGTGCCGACGATCTACGGCATCGCGCCGGAGCGTGAAGTGGCGGGCGCGCTCGGCATCTTCGCGGCGCGGCCGCGGCCGAGCAGCGTCGATGCGTTCCTGAAGGCGGTCGTGCTGCTCCAGTACGGCAGGACCGCCGAAGCCAGGCGGGTCGTCGACGGTGAGCTGGCGCACGACACGCTCACGCGTGACACGACCACGGCAAACGGGATGCGGCGCACCCTCCGCCCCCTCTTCGGCGCCCTCGATGGATGGGTGCGCATTCAAGCAGGAGACACGGTTGGAGGCATCCGGCGGATGGAGTCGGGAATCCAGGCCAACAAATCGGCAGGGCTCATCTTCACTGACCCGGTGCGCTTCGAGTACGCCCTGGCCCTCGCCGCCCGCCCGGCCACGCGGGACCGCGGAATCAACTTCCTCCGCTACGGTTTCACCCCCCAATCGGGGGTCATCTACCCGAGCGCCTTCCTCGCCCTTGGCCGCACGGCGGAGGCCGCCGGGAACAAGACGTTGGCCCAGGAGGCGTATGGCCGCTTCCTCCGCCTCTGGGACCATCCCGACACCGATATGCAGCCGCGGGTCCAGGAAGCACGTGACGCACTGCGGCGGCTGGCGGGAGAGGGAGGGACGTGAGGGAGACGGGAGATGGGAGACGAGAGACGGGAGAAGAGAGAAACTAGGGAGCCGTTCATCTCCCGCCTCCCGCCCGTCACTCGTTTCCCATCTCCCGTCTCTGCTTCTCAGCCCGCTGGTGCAGCCCTGCAACTCGAGTGGCATCGACGCTGCGTTCTCCTCCTCCCCTCCTCTTCTCCTCTTTTCAGCCCAGCGGCGCATCAGGGAGAGGAAGAGGGGAAGGAGGAGAAAGAGGGGAACGCGACTCGGACGGCATCGACGCTGCGTTCCTCTCCTCCGCTCTTCTTCTCAGCCGGTGGGCGCTTCGATCTCCTTCAGCCGCCTGAGCGACGGCACCCGCCACGCCGTCACCCCGACCACCAGCAGCGTCACGCACCCGCCGAAGACCACCGAGGGCACCGTTCCCATCAGCTTGGCCGCCAATCCCGATTCGAAGGCGCCGATCTCATTTGATGACCCGATGAAGATCGAGTTGACCGAGGAGACCCGGCCGAGGAGGGCCGGCGGAGTCCACTCCTGCACCAGCGTCGAGCGAATCACCACGCTCACGACGTCCACGGCGCCGTTGATGGCGAGGAGGATGACGGAGATGAGGACGCTGCGGGAGACCCCGAAAGCGATGATCGAAACCCCGAAGAGCCCGACGTTCGCCAGCAGCGCCAACCCGGCCCGCCGGAACGGAGGCCGATGGGCCAGCCAGAGCGACATTACGACGGCGCCCGCCGCCGGAGCGGCACGCAGCACCCCGAGTCCCCGCGGACCGACGTGGAGGATGTCGGCGGCGTAGATCGGGAGCAGCGCCACGGCGCCGCCGAAGAGCACGGAGAAGAGATCGAGCGCCATCGCGCCGAGGATGACCGGCTGATCGGTGACGAAGCGGATCCCCCCCGCCAGGCTCCGGCGGATCGGCTCGCGCACGGCGCCCCGGGGCCGGCCGCGGGGGCGGACCAGCAGGAGCGTCACCACCGCGAGCGTCATCAGCGCGAGGTCGGCGCCGTAGGCCTGGACCGGCCCGCCGAAACCATAGATCAGGCCGCCGAGCGCGGGCCCGGCCACCGCGGCCATCTGCCAGGAGGAGGTGCGCCAGGCGGAAGCGTTGGCGTAATGCTCCCGCGGCACCAATTCGGCGGCGAGGGCGGTCCGCGCCGGCATCAGGAAGCTCCGGGCGATCCCGCCGGCAAAAATGATCAGGTAGAACCAGCGGATATCGCTGGGCCCGATGACGTGATGCAGCGAGAGCATCAGGAGTGCGCCAGCGCAGGCGAGGAGGACCGCCATCGAGACCATGGTGACCAATCGGCGGTCGGTGCGATCCGCCACGTGGCCGGCGAAGAGCGCCGCGGCAACGAACGGCAGCGCCTCGGCCAACCCGATGAGGCCGAGCGAGAGTGCGTCGTGGGTCACCAGATAGACCTGCCATCCGACAACGATCCCCCGCATCGTGGTGGCGACGGTCATCGCCATCAGGCTCAGGACGAACCACCGGAAGTCGGCGTGGCGGAGCGCGGCGTACGGATCGTGGCGCGGGGCGGGCATCGGCGGGGAATATTAAGCGTGAAGCGTGCTGCGTGCTGCGGACTGCGGACTGCGGAGCAAATTGCGTGACGCACATTGCGGGCTCAACAACGCGACACGCAGCACGAGTTACGATCGCCCTGTCCCTCTCGTCACCCGTATGCGCCGCTCGTCCCGGTCGCGTTGCGGCCGGAGTCTTCGGGCCCGACATTTCAGATGCAACGTGAGGCCCTCATTCACCTTCGTCGTACCTCAGCCTCCGGAACGGAGTGCCGCCAGATGCCGCTCGCAGCCGATCCGCCCCCCGCACGACAGGTGAATGCTCCGGCGCGGCCCGAGCCCGCGCGCATGGCCTGGATCGACAACCTGCGCTGGCCAATGATCGTCCTCGTCATCAGCATGCATGCGGCCGACACCTACAGCCCCCTCGGCAACTGGTACTACACCGACCGGACGCCGCTCGGCACCCCGACCCTGCTCATCTTCGCGGCGTGGCAGATGTACCTGCAGTCCTTCTTCATGGGGCTCCTCTTTTTCGTCGCGGGCTATTTCGCGCCCCCCTCCTTCGACCGCAAAGGCCCCGGCAAGTTCGTGCGCGATCGCGCCTTTCGCCTGGGACTCCCGGTGCTGTTCTACATGTTCGTCCTGGGGCCGGTCACGGAATACTTCTTTTCTCACTCCTGGAACTCGACCGAGCCGACCTCCTTCGCCAACGAATGGATCAAGCACATCCGCAACGGGCAGTTTGCCCAGGAGAACGGCCCCCTCTGGTTCTGTCTCGCACTGCTGATCTTCTCGGTGGCCTATGCAGCGCTGGGGCGGCAATCCTCGGCCGCCCGCGGCCGGAATGCGCCAAGCCCCCCGCCCGGGACCGGCGCGCTCATCGGCTTTGCGCTGGCGATGGCCGCATTCGAGTTTCTGATCCGCCTGACGTTCTCCGGCGTCACCCTTCTCAATATGCATCTCGGCGATTTCGCGCAGTACATCCTTCTCTTCAGCGCCGGCATCCTGGCCTCGCGCCAGGCGTGGCTGCCGAAGCTCCCGTATCGGACGGGAATGCGCTGGCTGATGGTGGTCCTGCCGCTCGGTTTTGCCGCCTGGCTCACGATGGTCATCGGCGGCGGGGCCCTTCAGGGGTACGCGAGCGCATACTCCGGAGGATGGCACTGGGAGGCCGCCGCCCTGAACCTCTGGGAATCGCTGACTTGCGTCGCCATTTCCCTCGGGCTCCTGGTGCTCTTCCGGGACAAGCTCAACGCGCAAGGGAGGGTGGGCCGCTTCCTCTCCGACAACGCCTTTGCCGTCTATGTCTTCCATCCGCCGATCGTCATCGCCGGTGCCCGGCTTCTGCACGGCATCGCCTGGCATCCGCTGGTCAAGTTCGGGGCACTCACCGGTTTCGGCTTGGTCGTGACGTTCGGGTTGAGCGCCCTTCTCTTCCGCCGACTCCCATTGTTGCGGAGAATACTTTGAGAAGGTGACGAGTGACGGGTAATGCGTGACAAGTGACCCGTAACGCATCACGCGTCACCCGTCACCCGTCACTGCTGTATGTCCAATGGAGCCCTGCGGCGGGACCGACAAGCCACTGGTCGGATTTGAACCGACGACCGCTCGATTACGAATCGAGTGCTCTACCCCTGAGCTACAGTGGCGGATAGTGCAAAGGGCGACACGATGGTCGCCCTCCACAATGCCCTGGCGCGGATTCGAACCGCGACGCCTTGCGGCACTACCCCCTCAAGATAGCGTGTCTACCAGTTTCACCACCAGGGCGCGAGGGCCAATTCTAGCGGCCTCGGCACGGGGGGTCAAGCACGGAAAAAAGATGCCCCGGCCGGCCAGGGCGGCCGCCGGGGCACCGGAGAGCAGGCGCTCCCCGGGTAATTCACATGAAGGTGAAACCGAGCCCGAACGTCACCAGCCGCTCACGATACCGGTTACTGGGATTGGCGTTCGGATACCGCTGACCGTACACGTTCAGCTCCGGCGTGAGCGCCACCCGGCGGGCAATCGGAATGTCGATCCCGATCCCGACGACGCCGCCGTAGCCATTGTCGTGATAGCGGTAGTACCCGCCGAGGGTCGCGTCGAAGCCGTGCTGACTGTTGCTCGTCAATCCGATGCCACCCTTCAGGTACGCCAGACGGCCCAGCGGATACCATTGCGTAATGAAGAGAAAGTTCGAGAGGGTCTGATCGCTCCCGCCCTCACTGCTGTACCAGGCCGAGATCTCGGCACCGAGCTTGAAGAATCGGCTGGGTGTGCCGCCCAGCTTGAACGTGAAGGTGGGGGCGGAAAAGTCGCTCTCGTAGGTGGTCATGCTGTCGAACCGGAACCCTTCGCTCCCGTACCCCAGCGCGACGGTACCCCAGAGCCCACTCC
>JBIOIC010000030.1:0-13698 GCA_044449625.1 Gemmatimonadales bacterium
ATGGCTACGGGGCTGCTCTCCCTCGCCGGGTTCTTCCTCGCACTCTACCTGTACCTGTACAAGATCGGGTTGATCGGCTCCCTCGCCTGCGGTACTGGCGGCTGCGAGACGGTGCAGATGAGTCCGTGGAGCCGGTTCCTCGGCGTGGAAGTGGCCCTCTACGGCGTGGTGGGTTACGCGCTCCTCCTCGGTCTTTCGCTCATCGGGCTCCAGCTCGGCGGCAAGCGCCGGCACTGGAGCGACCGGCTCCTCCTGCTCGGCGCCGGCCTCGGCGTGGCGTTCAGCGCGTACCTCACCGGCACCGAGCTCTTCCTCATCCACGCGATCTGCCGCTGGTGCGTCGGGTCGGCTGTGATCATCACCGCGATCTTCGTGACGGCGCTCCTCGGCCGATACCGCCTCCCGCCCGCCGAAGGTTGACCCCGATGCGGTCCGCGGTCCGCAAGAATCCCACCGGCACCGCCCTCGCGACGCTCTCCCTCGGCGCCCTCGGCGTCGTCTACGGCGATATCGGCACCAGCCCGCTCTACGCGCTCACCGAATGTTTCCACGGAGTGCACTCCCTCGACGCCACCCCCGCCAACATCCTCGGCGTGGTCTCTCTGGTGTTCTGGGCGCTCACCTTCGTGGTGACGTTCAAATATCTGATCTTCGTGATGCGGGCCGACAATCGGGGTGAGGGGGGGATCCTCGCCCTCTTCGCGCTGGTGCGTCCGCGCGGCGAAGTGCGGGGCCGCGCCTGGATCATCGTCGGACTCGGCCTCTTCGGCGCCGCCCTGCTCTATGGCGACGGCGTCATCACCCCCGCGATCACCGTGCTCGGCGCCGTGGAAGGCCTGAGCATTGCGACGCCCGCCTTCCAGCACCTCATCGTGCCGATCAGCGTCGGGATTCTGGTGGTCCTCTTCTGGCTGCAAAAGCGCGGGACGGCGGCGATCGGACGCGTGTTCGGGCCGATCATGGGGCTCTGGTTCGCCTCGATCAGCGTCCTCGGCGTCCGCGGGATCCTGATGCACCCGGCGGTCCTCGCGGCGCTCGACCCCCGGGTGGGGATCGCGCTCTTTCTGCGGGACGGTACCGCGGGCTTCCTGGTCCTGGGCGGGGTGGTGCTGGTCGTTACCGGCGCCGAAGCGCTCTACGCCGACATGGGCCACTTCGGGCGGCGGCCGATCCGCACCGCCTGGTTCATCGCCGTTCTCCCCGCCCTGGTGCTCAACTACTTCGGCCAGGCCGCCAACCTGCTTGAGCACCCCGAGGCCATCCTGAACCCGTTCTACTCGCTGGTTCCGGGGTGGGCCCTCTATCCGATGATCGTGATCGCGACGCTTGCCGCCATCGTCGCCTCGCAGGCCCTCATCTCCGGCGCCTTCTCGCTCACCCGCCAGGCGGTGCAGCTGGGCTATTCGCCCCGCGTCACCATCATCCACACCTCGAGCACCGAGATCGGGCAGATCTACATCCCCGAGGTCAACTCCGCGCTCGGCGTGGCCTGCGTGGCGCTGGTGCTTGGCTTCCGTTCGTCGTCGGCGCTGGCCGCGGCCTACGGCATCGCGGTGACGGGGACGATGATCATCACCAGCGTCCTCTTCCATCAGGTGGCGGTGCGGCGGTGGCACTGGCCGGAGTGGCAGGCGGGGCTTCTCACCGCCCTCTTCCTCGGCGTGGATCTCGCTTTCTTCGGCGCCAACGTGGTGAAGATCGAGGAAGGGGGATGGTTCCCGCTGGCGGTCGCGGCGGTGGTCTACACCCTGATGACCACCTGGAAGCGTGGCCGCGATGTACTGGCCCGGTTCTCCCGCGAGAACTCGCTGCCGATGGCTCTCTTCCTGGCCGACATCAAGCAGCACCGCCCCGCCCGTGTGCCTGGCACGGCGGTCTTCATGAGCTCCGACCCGCTGGGCGCGCCGCCGGTTCTGCTGCACCATCTCAAGCACAACAAGATGCTGCACGAACGGGTCATCCTCGTCTCGCTCACCAGCGAGGAGATTCCCCAGGTCGCGGACCGGGAGCGGGTGTCGTATCGGGATCTGGGGGAGGGATTCTTCCAGGTGGTCGCGCGCTACGGCTTCATGGAGACGGCCAACGTCCCCGAACTCCTCCGGTCACTCGAATCCCGCGGCGCGGTCGATGCGATGGGGCTCGGCGGCCTCGTGGTCAAGCCGCTCGATACCACCTTCTACCTGGGACGCGAGACCCTGCTCCCTAACGGGCCCTCCCGGATGGCCCGCTGGCGGAAGCGGCTCTTCATCGTCATGGCCCGCAACGCGGTCTCCGCCTCGGCGTTCTTCTCCCTTCCCCCCAACCGGGTGGTGGAGATGGGGGCGCAGATACAGCTGTGATCGGGTGAGAGGTGAGCGGGCTCCCATTTGAGATCTCGATCGGGAGCCCGCTCACCGCTTACCTCTTACTGCTCACCGCTTCAGGACTCCTCGCTCTCATACTGATCCCGCAGCCGCGCCACCACCCCGGGATCGGCCAGGGTCGAGGTGTCGCCCACGGTGCGGCCTTCGGCGATGTCGCGGAGCAGGCGGCGCATGATCTTCCCGCTCCGGGTCTTCGGCAGGTCGGCGGAGAAGAAGATGTCGTCCGGCTTGGCGATCGCCCCGATCTTCCTGGCCACGTGCTCGCGGAGCTCTTCCTTGAGCTCGGCCGTTGCCGCCCGGCCCTCCTTGACCGTCACGAAGGCCGCGAGCGCCTGACCTTTCAACTCATGCGTCTTTCCCACCACCGCCGCCTCCGCCACGGCGGGGTGATCGACCAGCGCACTCTCCACTTCCATCGTCCCGATCCGGTGTCCCGCCACGTTCAGCACGTCGTCCACCCGGCCCAGTATCCACCAGTAGCCGTCATCATCCACCTTGGCGCCGTCCCCCGCGAAGTAGCGACCGGGAAAGCGACTCCAGTAAGTCTCGTGGTACCGCGCGTCGTCGCCGTAGATGGTGCGGAGCATTCCGGGCCACGGGGCATTGAGGGTGAGGAAGCCGCCCCCCGTCGGAATCACCTTCCCGGTCGAGTCGACCAGTTCGGCGACCACGCCCGGAAAGGGCACCGTGGCCGATCCTGGCTTGGTGGTCGTCACGCCGGGGAGCGGGGTGATCATGATCCCGCCGGTCTCGGTCTGCCACCAGGTGTCCACGATCGGACAACGTTCCCCGCCGATATGCCGGTGATACCACATCCACGCTTCGGGGTTGATTGGCTCACCGACCGAGCCGAGGAGACGAAGGGTCGACAGATCGTGTTTGGCGGGGAGCTCTTCGCCCCATTTCATGAACGCGCGGATCGCCGTCGGAGCGGTGTAGAGCACCGTGACCCCCCAACGTGCCACCAGTTTCCAGAATCGATCCCGCTCGGGCCAATCAGGAGCCCCTTCATATATGAAGACCGTCGCCCCGTTGGCGAGCGGGCCGTAGACCACATAGGAGTGACCGGTGACCCAGCCGATGTCGGCGGTGCACCAGAAGACGTCCTCTTCCTTGAGATCGAAGACGTACTTGGTGGTGCACGCGACGTGGGTGAGGTAACCGCCGGTGGTGTGGACGATCCCCTTCGGTTTTCCGGTCGTGCCCGAGGTATAGAGGATGAAGAGGAGATCCTCGGCGTCCATCGCCTCGGCGGGGCAGACCGGGGACTCCGCATCGAGGAGCCGATGCCACCAGTGATCCCGCCCTTCCTTCATCTCGGCGAAGGCCTCGTCCCCTTCGGCGCCGGGACGGCGGCGCACCACCATCACGTGTTGGATTGACGGGGCGCCGGTCAGTGCCTCATCGGCGAAGCGCTTGAGCGGGATCACCTGCCCGCGGCGGTAGCCGCCATCGGCGGTGATGAGCACCACCGCCTCCGCGTCGTTGATCCGGTCGCGGAGGGACTCGGCCGAGAACCCGCCGAAGACCACCGAGTGTACCGCGCCGATCCGGGCGCAGGCGAGCATCGCAATGGCGGCTTCGGGGACCATCGGGAGGTAGATGGCGACCCGATCGCCCCGCTTGACGCCGAGGTGCTTGAGCGCGTTGGCCGCGCGGCCCACCTCGCGCGCGAGTTCCCAGTAGGTGAGAACCCGCCGGTCGCCCGGCTCCCCTTCCCATATGAGTGCGGCCTTGTTGCGCCGGGGTCCGGCGAGATGACGGTCGAGGCAGTTCGCTGCGACGTTGAGCTTGCCGCCGACGAACCACTTGGCGTGGGGGATCTTCCATTCCAGGACCGTGCGCCAGGGTGTGATCCATTCGAGGGTGCGGGCCTCCGCCGCCCAGAAGGCCTCGGCATCCCGGCCAGCGGCGTAGAGCTTCTCCCGTGCAACCGCCTGAGCGGCGAAGGGGCCCGAAGGAGGAAAACGGCGCTGCTCACGGAGCAGTGTATCAAGCTGATCGGTCATCTTCTATCATAGCCCAGGCTTGGGCGCCGCGAAACCGTTCCAATGGACTTCCCGGTGTCAGGAAATGCGACAATGTCAAATAATTGACAGGTTGCAAGACCCCGCGAAATGACGCGGCGTGCGCTGAAATATGATGGAGATACAGGTCACATAACGCTGTTAAGTAATTGTAATATAATGATTTGGAGAAATTGGCATTGCCTTCGCTTTAGAAGGGGTCGGCGCCGAGAGGTGCCAGACAACTGAACCGCCCGATACAGCACACCCGGAGCGATCCGGGGCCGCAAAACTTGAGGTCTCTCGACCGGCATGGGCCGGATCGGGAGATAGCTCGGTGCCGAAGGTGGGGATGCGATCGCAGAACAGCGCGGGGACTCTCCAGGACCATCGGCGGCCAAGGTGGGGGGATTCCCCTGCCAGGGCCGGGCGGACGGAGCCGGCAATGGAGATCGCGCTGATGAATGAGACCCTGATGGCCCCCGAGCACCTCGGTCTGCTGAGTCGGAGCGACTTCAGGCAGCAGGCGGTCGTGCTGCTGGAGCGGATGCCCGAAGACTCCGGGCGGCTGGTGATCGACCTCACCGCGACGCGGCAGGTGGACTCCGCCGGCCTCGGAGCCTTGATGCTGATTCAGCGGAAAGCCGCCGAACGGCGCCAGGCAGTGGTGCTGCGTGGCGCCAACGAAGAGCTCCGTTTCCTTCTGGTCCTGACCAAGCTGGAGGATCTCTTCACCCTCGAGCCGTCGGCCTGAGATGACCACGGGGCGGTATATTGGGGCAATGACCCCGTCCGCCCCCCGCCGCCGCGTTCTCTTCGTCGAAGACGAGCCGGCGCTCCGCACCAGCTACGAACGCTATTTCCGCGACCGCTACACGATGGTGTTCGCGGCCACCGGGGCCGAGGCGCTCGAGGCCCTGCGGGCCGCCGCCCCCGATGTCCTCATCCTCGATATGCGTCTCCCCGACACCGACGGCGTGGCCCTTCTCCGCCAACTGCGCCAGGAGCTTCCCCGGCTCGCGGTCATCGTGACCACCGCCTACGTCAGCGTCGAGCCTCAGCTTCGGATGTTCGACCTCAGCGTCAGCGGTTACCTCGTCAAGCCCTTCGATCTGCATGACCTCGGCCAGCGCATCGACAGCGTGGTCTGACGCGACATTGCTCGAGGCACGCGGGCTGCATCGGCGTTTCGGCGCGGTGCCGGTTCTGCGCGGCATCGAGCTGACCCTCGCGCCCCGCGATGGCGTCGTGGTGCTGGGCCGAAACGGCGCCGGCAAGACGACCCTGCTCCGTCTCCTCGCCGGACTGGCGCGGCCCGATGCCGGCACCGTGACCGTCGGCGGCCGTCCGCTCCGCGGTGAGGACCGGAGCCCGCGGCGGCTGGTCGGACTGATGGCCCATCGATCTCTCCTCTACGGCGAACTCACCCCCCGCGAAAACCTGCGGTTCACGGCCCGCCTCTTCGGCCTCGGGGCGGATGCCGTTGCACGGGCTCTGGAACGGCTCGAGCTCGGGCGTCACGCCGACCGGCCGGTCCACACCCTGAGCCGCGGCCTGATCCAGCGCGCCGCGCTCGCGCGCACGCTGCTCCACGACCCCAGGGTGCTGCTGCTCGATGAGCCTTTTACCGGTCTCGACGCCGCCGCGACCGAGCGGCTCGCGGCGCTCTTCGCCGCCTGGCGCGAGGAAGGCCGCGCGGTGCTGGTCGTGTCGCACCAATTGGTCGAGGCGTGGCCGGTCGCGACCCGCGTGCTGGTGCTCCATGAGGGACGCTGGGCCCTCGATCTTCCCCGCACCGGCGATCCGGCCGAGATCCTGCGCCGCTACCGGGAGGTGACCGGTGGGTGACTTGCTCCGGGTGATCTTCGCGGTGGCGGGGAAGGACATGCGGCTCGAGCTCCGGCGGCGGACGGCGCTGCTCGCGGCCACGGTCTTCGCGGCCCTGGTACTCGTGGTCTTCAACTTTGCCCGCGACCCGACGGCGCTCTCCGCCCTCGATCTCGCGCCGAGCGCGCTCTGGATTACCCTCGCGTTCGCGTCGGAGGTCGCGCTCAACCGCGCCTTCCACTCCGAAGCGGAGCACGGCGCGCTCGACGGCGTGCTGCTGACGCCCGCGCCGCGCGCCGGCATCTTCTTCGGCAAGTGTCTGGCCAACTTCGCCTTTGTGGGGGTGGTGGAGCTGGTGGCGGTGCCGCTCTTCGTCATCTTCTTCAACGTGGACTTGACCGGCGCGTGGGTCGGCGTGACGGCGACGCTGGCGCTCGCGGCGGTCGGTATCGTGGCGGTGGGGACGATCTTCAGCGCGATGGCGGTCCGCACCCGGTTCGCCGAGCTGCTCCTGCCCCTGCTCCACCTTCCCTTCGTGGTGCCGGTGCTCATCGCGGGAGTCCAGGCCACCACCCGTCTCCTCGCCGGGCGTCCGTTGAGCGAGGTCGGAGGGTGGCTTAGGTTCCTCCTGCTCTACGACATCGTCTTCCTCACCCTTGGTGCACTGGCCTTTTCCTCGGTGGTGGATGAATGACCGATCCTGATGGTGGCGGGCGGGCCGTGATCCGGTGGGGCGGACGCATCACCGCTGTCGCGCTTCTCGCCCTCGTCGGTGTCTGCATCCGCGCCATCGCGTATACCCCGGTGGAGGTGCACCAGGGGCCGGCCCAGAAGATCTTCTATCTCCACGCTCCGGCGGCCTGGTCCGCCCTCATGAGTTTCGGGCTGGTCGGGCTCGCGAGCATCGGCTACCTGATGCTCAAGGATCAGCGGCTCGACCGCTTCGCGGCGGTCTCGGCCGAGGTCGGGCTCGTCTTCAGTGGGGTGATGCTCACCACCGGACCGATCTGGGGCCGCACCGTCTGGGGTACCTGGTGGAGCTGGGACGCCCGGCTCACCCTCACCCTCTTCCTCTTCTTCCTCTTCCTTGGGTATCGCGCGCTCCGCGCGGCACTCACCGATCCGGGGGAACGGGCAAGGTTCGCGGCGGTGGTCGGGATCATGGGTCTCGTCTTGATCCCCTTCGTCCATCTGAGCGTCTACCTCTTCCGGACGCTGCACCCGCAGCCGGTGGTGCTCAAGCCGAGCGCACCCTCGCTGCCGCCGGAGATGCTGCTGACCCTGCTCACCTCGTTCGCGGTCTTCACGGCTCTGTATGTCGGATTCGTGATGACCCGCTACGGGATCACGCTGATGGACGAGGCGGCGGCGGGAGGGGACGATGCCTGAGTTCACGCCGCACAACGGCGCCTATATGGTGGTGGGGTACGTGGTGACCGGGGTGATCCTGGTGGGGTACGCGGTGGTGCTGTGGATGCGGGGAAGGCGTAAGAGGTAAGAGGTACGAGGCGCGAGGGAAGAGGCGGGCGGCAGCAGTAAGGGCGACGTGCGCGAGGGCTCCCATTCAACATCTGAACGGGAGCCCTTTCACTGCGTACGTCCCAGCTTGTTCCTCGTCCCCCGGGCCTAGTTCTCGTCCTTCAGCAGGAACTTTTCCCAGACCAGTGTCGCGATGACGGCACCGAGGATCGGGCCGATCCAATAGGCCATGTGCCCGGTCCACTGTCCGGTGACCAGGGCGGGGCCGAAGGCGCGGGAGGGGTTCATGATCGCGCCGGTGAGCGGGCCGCCCGCGAGGATCATGGCAAAGACCGTGAGGCCGACACCCCAGCCGCCCATCTTCGTCGCCTTGGGCGAGATGATCGTGGCGTATACGGCGGCCATCAGGAAGAAGGTCATCACGGCTTCGAGGCCGATGGCGGTGCTCATGGTGATGGCGGAGTGGATCGTCGGAACGCCGAGGTCCGTCACCTGGGTCACACCCGCCGGATAGATCGCCTTGACCGCGAGCGCGCCGAGTACCGCGCCGGCAAGCTGGGCCACGATGTAGAGACCCGCCTTTACCGCATCGATCCGCTTGGCGACAAAGAACCCGATCGTCACCGCCGGGTTGATGTGGCCGCCCGAGTACGGGATGGCGATGGTGATTGCCAAGCCGAGGGCGAGGCCGTGGGCCAGCGCGATGCCCAGGGTATTGAACCCCACCAGCGGATAGTTGTTGGCCATCATCGACGCGACGCCGACGAAGACCAGAGTGAAGGTGCCGAGCGCTTCGACGAAGAGCGGGCGGGCGAGAGAACGCATCGACTGGCCTCGGAGTTGGATTCGGGGTTGGATCGGGGAACGGCCGGAATTGTAGGCGGGCGTGACGCGGGGCGCCAGAGCGGGAGGCGGATGACGCGTACTGCGTACTGCGTGCTGCGTAACGCGTGATGGGTAATGGGTGACGCGTGCTGCGTACTGCGCAAAGGGTGATGGGTGATAAGTAACGGGCGGGGTTGTTCGCTCCTGTTGACATTCTACCTGAGTCTCCCCACCTTTGGGTAGAATGCCGACCCCGGACCGCCCACCGCTCCTGCAGGGTACGCTCGACCTGCTGATTCTGCGCACCCTCGCCGCCGGTCGCGCCCACGGCCAGGGGGTCGCGCGTGCCATCCAGGCCACCTCCCGCGACTACATCCTCGTCGACCACGGATCGCTCTATCCCGCCCTGCAGCGGCTTGAGGAGCGGGGATGGATCCGGGCCGAGTGGGGCAGCTCCGAGAACAATCGCCGGGCGCGCTTCTACGAATTGACGGCCGCCGGCCGGCGGCAACTGGCGCGGGAGACCCGCGAATGGTGGGCGCTCGCCGCGGCGATCGGCCTCATTCTCGGCCCCGAACCATCGGCGGGGTGATCCATGTGGAATCCTCTGCTTCGGCTCCAGCGCCGGCGTCGGCCGGAAGCGGACTTCTCTGCCGAGGTCCAGGCACACTTGGCGCTGGAGACCGACCGGCTGGTCGCTGAGGGCCTCGCCCCGGAAGAGGCCGCCTACGAGGCGCGTCGGCGGTTCGGCAACGTGGGCCGCGCGCAGGAGGCGTTCCACCACCGCCGCACGATCCGTTGGATGGAGGCCATCCCGCAGTACCTGCGCCGTGCCGCCCGGCGGCTGGTGCGCGTCCCCGCATTCTCGGCCACGGTCGCACTGACCCTCATGCTCGGCATCGGGGCCACGACCGCGGTGTTCAGCCTCATCGACGGCGTGCTGCTTCGGCCGCTGCCCTTTGCCCAGCCCGCAGAGCTCGTGGATCTGAGCCATACGCTGGTGGTCCAGGGCGTCAGCCAGGTCGATCAGTCCGACGCGACGTACCTCTACTATCGGGACGCGAATCACGTGTTCGCCGGGGTCGGGGCCTATCAGGCGACCGCGGTGAACCTCGGTGCCACCGGCCCGGCGCAGGCGGCGCGGATCCCGGCGGCACGGACCAGCGCCAGCCTGTTCGAGGTGCTGGGAGTCGCTCCGATCAAGGGCCGGGTCTTCCGCGAGGACGAAGATCGTCCGGGCGGCGCCCCCGTTGTCGTCCTCGGTGAGCGCCTGTGGAAAGCGAAATACGCCGCCGATCCCGGCATCATCGGCCGCAGCATCCAGATCGACGGCGTGCCGCGCGCCGTGATCGGCATCATGCCCGAACGCTTCGAGTTTCCCGATGAGCGGACCGCGCTCTGGCTCCCCGCCGACATCGATCCGGCGAAGACCGAGTCGGCCGCCTTCGACTATCGTGCCGTGGCGCGGCTCCGCAAGGGGGTGACCCCCGCGGCGGCGGCGGCCGATCTTCAGAAGCTCCTGCCCCATCTGCCCGAGGCCTATCCGGGCCGGCTGACCGCCAACGCCATCGAGCTGACCCATATGCGCGCGGTGGTGCGGCCGCTGCGCGACGTCATGATCGGCGGGGTCGGACGGGCCTTGTGGGTCGTCTTCGGCGCGGCCGGATGTCTGCTGCTCATTGCCTGCGCCAACGTCGCGAACCTCTTCCTGGTCCGGGCCGAGGAGCGGCAGCACGACTTGGCGGTCCGGCGCGCCCTTGGTGCGGGGTATGGGGCGATCGTGGCGGAGTTTTTCTCCGAAGGGCTGCTCCTCGCCGCACTCGGCGGAGTGCTGGGGATCGCGTTGGCGGCGGCGGGTGTCGGCGTGCTCCGGTCGCTGGAGATGGGGATCACGATCCCCCGGCTTGACGGAGTCCGCCTCGACGGCGCCGCCCTCGCGGTGGCGGCGGGGGTCACGGTGCTGGCGGCGCTCGTGATGAGCGTGGTGCCCGTTCTCCGGTCCGCCAACCCGCGCGTCTCCGCGGTGCTCGGCCAGACCGGACGGGGCACGACGGCGGGGCGGGGGCGCTACCGCGCGCGGCAGGCGTTCGTGGTCGTCCAGATCGCGCTGGCCCTGGTGCTGATCGCCGGTGCCGGGTTGATGGCGCGCAGCTTCCAATCACTCCGCGCCGTCCCGCCGGGATTCAATGCGGCACAAGCCTACGCCTTCCGCATCGCGCTGCCGAGCGGGGCGTACTTCACCACCGCGGACGCCGCCGGCCTCATCGTGCGGGCGCTGGACGGGATCGCGGCCCTTCCGGGCGTGCAAGCCGCGGGCGTCGTGTCCAAGCTGCCGCTGGACGACGAAGCACGGCTGGACACGGCGGTCTTTGTCGAGGACCGGCCGGTCACGATGGGTTCGATGCCGAACGTGCATCAGGTGGTCTACGCCACGCCGGGGACCTTCGGCGCGCTCGGCGTGCCGCTGATTCAGGGACGCACCTTCGAGCGCCCCGACCCGGCGCGGGCGCCGCTCGAAGTCGTGGTGACGCATGCCCTCGCCCGGCGGTATTGGGGCGACGGCCAGGTGACCGGCAAGCGGCTGCAGCTGGCCCCCGACGGGCCGTTGTTCACCATCGTCGGCGTCACCGGTGATATCCGCGGTACCCGGCTGGACCAGCCGCCCGATGAGACGGTCTTCCTCCCGCTGGTGACGGCGCCCGGTCCGGCTGCACCGGACGGCGGCGCGGCCGGCACGCGCTGGATGCCGCGCGAGCTGGCGTTCGTGGTCCGGAGCGCCGCTTCCCCGCGCGAGGTCACCCAAGCGGTGGAGGGCATCCTGCGGACGCTGGCGCCCGGAGTGCCCGTCTACGACGTCCGGGTGATGTCGGAGGTTGTGGCGCGCTCGACGGCACGGACGTCCTTTGTCCTTGAGCTGCTGGAGATCGCCTCGGGGGCCGCATTGCTGATCGGTGCGGTGGGGCTGTATGGTGTGGTTTCGTATATGGTGAGTCTGCGGGCGCGGGAAATGGCGGTCCGTATCGCGCTGGGCGCGCAACCCCGCGCGCTGCGGCGGCTGGTCCTGGCCCAGGCCCTGACGGTCACGACGCTTGGCATCGTGCTGGGCCTCGCGGCGGTGGTGGTGGTGATGCGCTTCCTGACTGCGCTGCTTTTCGATGTGGCCCCGACCGATCCCGTGGCGCTGTTCGGCGCCGTAGCCCTGATGTCGGCCGTGGCGATGGTGGCGAGCTGGGTGCCGGCGCGGCGCGCCGCCGCGATGGATCCCGCGGCGATCTTGCGGGCGGATGCGTGAGGGCGCGATCGGCCGACTGGATGGAGGAGTTCCGATGACTCGATGGATTGCCCTGCGCCGGTGGTGGCCCCTGTTGCTCGCGGTCCTCACCGGTGCCCTGATTCCCCGCCGCCTGGTCGCCGCTCCGGGAGCAGCCCCGTCGGCGGTGGTCGTGCTGGCCGGTGGCTGTTACTGGGGCGTACAGTCGGTGTTTCGCCACGTCCGCGGGGTCACCGGAGTCACGGCGGGCTACGCCATTCCGGCCCCGGCGGCCCCAGGTGGTGCGGCGCCCGCTGAAGCGGTGCGGCTCGTCTACGACCCGTCGCGGATTTCCTACCGACAGCTCCTCGATCTCTTCTTCACCATCGTACACGATCCGACCCAGCTCGATCGACAGGGCCCCGATGTCGGTGCGGAGTATCGCTCGGTCGTCTTTGTCGACGGGGAGGGCCAACGGCAGGTGGTACGGGCCTACATCGACTCGCTCACGTCGGCGCGCGTCTTTCCGCGACCGATCGTGACCGAGATCGCCACGCTTCAGTCATTCCAGGTGGTCGATGAGTCGCAACAGGACTACGCCGTCAAGCACCCCGCCGATCCCTACATCGTGATCAACGACGTGCCGAAGGTGGAGGCGCTGCGCCGGCGGTTCCCGCGGCTCTTCCGGAACTGACCCGCCGTGGCCTGCTCAGCCGGCCCGGCGAAAGAGCAGGGCGGCGTTGATCCCGCCGAAGCCGAAGGAGTTGCTCAGCAGGTATTCGGGGTCGGCCGCGAGGCCCTCCCCCCGGAGGTAGGCCAGATCGCAGGCCGGATCGGGGGCGTCGAGGTTGACGGTGGGCGGGAGCCAGCGGTGCCGGCTCGCGAGGGCGCAGATGGCCGCTTCAAAGGCACCGCTGGCACCAAGTGCGTGGCCGTAGTAGCCCTTGGTACCACTCAGGGAAAGTCGAGAGGTGCTCTCGCCGAAGACCTGCTTGATGGCGAGCGTTTCAGTGGGGTCGTTCAGCAACGTGGCCGAGCCGTGGGCATTCAGGTACCCGATCTCCGCGGCGCCGACGTGGCCCTCGCTTAACGCCATCCGCATCGCCCGGGCGGCTTGCTTCCCGTCGGGCCGCGGCGCCGTCATATGGTGGGCGTCGTTGGTGCTCCCATAGCCGCAGACCTCGGCGTACACCTGGGCTCCTCGGGCCAGCGCCCGGCCCCGTTCCTCCAACACCAGCACCGCCGCCCCCTCCGCCATCACGAAGCCGTCACGCCCTTGGTCAAAGGGCCGGCTGGCGCCGGCAGGATCGTCGTTTCGGGTGGACATCGCGCGGATGATGGAGAAGGCGCCGAAGGAGAGTGGCGCGAGCGGCGCCTCCGACCCTCCCGCCAGCATGATGTCCGCCTCGCCGCGGGCGATGACCCGGAAGGCGTCGCCGATCGCCATCGCGCCGGAGGCGCAGCTCATCCCGTTGGTGGCGTTGGGCCCGCAAATCCCGAACTCGATCGCCAGGTTGCAGCTGGAGGCACCGGTAAAGACGGTCAGGGCAAGCCCCGGATCCACCTCCCGCACCCCGCCCGTCAGGTATTTGGCGTGCTGCTCCTCGGCGTGGCTCACCCCGCCGAGCGCGGTCCCCATCATCGCCCCGGCCCGCTCCGCGTCCTCTTTGCGGAGATCAAGTACCGCGTCGGCGAGGGCCAAGCGCGCCGCCGCCAGCGTGAATTGGGAGCAGCGATCGAGCCGCTTGACCCGCCGCTCTTCGACGAAGTCGGAGGGGTGAAAGTCCTTCACCTCTCCGGCAACGCGGGTACGGAAGGGGGAAGCGTCGAAGCGGGTCACCGGACCGACGGCGGACCGGCGGGCGTGCAGCCCGGACCAGAACCCCGCGACGCCGACGCCGATCGGGGTCACCGCGCCGATCCCCGTAATCACCACCCGCCGTGGTTC
>JBIOIC010000031.1:0-13630 GCA_044449625.1 Gemmatimonadales bacterium
ACGCACCAGCGGCAGATCGCGTGGATGAGGAAGAGCTCGGTGCCGGTGAGGTACGCGCTGAACGCCACGCCGAGGCCGGCGCCGAGCAGGAGGAGCCGGTCGCTCCAGTGCCGGCGCTCGCCGCCGAGCTGGAGCCCGATGAGCGAAAGGCCGAGCAGGAGCGCGTAACCCACCACGCCGTAGAGGGCCACTTCCACGCCGAGGAACCGGCTCCATGGACTCATCTGCACCGTCTCGCAGCCGCCAGTACCGCAGGCGAGGGAGCCGATCAACCCGATCTTGTACAGGTACAGGTAGAGTGCGAGGAAGAACCCGGCGAGGGAGAGCAGCCCCGTAGCCATGCGGTGCTTCACTTCGTCTTCGGCCGCGCGGCGATGAGGGAATCGACCAGCCGGGCCATCTGATCGGAGCTCATCTGCCGGATGTCGTTGTACATCCGGCCGGCGATCACGAAGGTGGGAGTGGAATTGACGCCCAGCTTCTCCCCTTCTTCGAGGGAGGCTTGGAGTCGGCCGGCGTAGCGGGCCGACTTCATGCAGGCATCGTACCTGGTCCCGTCAATCCCCGCCTTGGTGGCATAGTCGTGGAACTTCGACGGGGCGTCGGAGGCGAAGGCCCACTGGCTCTGCCAGACGTAGAGCGCCTCGTGCATCTCCCAGTACTTCCCCTGTTCGTCGGCGCAGGCGGCGGCATGTCCCGCGACCCGGGTCCAGCGGTGGATCTGATCCAGCGGGAAGTCGCGATAGCGCCACTTCACCTTGCCGGTGTTGATGAGCTGGTCGCGCACGTAGGGGAACTGGACCCCGTCCCAACTGGCGCAGAAGGGGCATTCGTAGTCGCCGTATTCGGTGATGGTCACCGGCGCCGAATCGGACCCGAGGATATAGCCGTGGAAGCCGGCGGTGTCGGCCGCGGTGACGACCACGTTGGCGGGGATGCTCACCGCCCCTTTGCGGCTCATCAACCAGCCGATCACGCCGATACCCACCACCGCGAGGACCCCGAGGGCCCCGTAGAACCGCTTCAGTCCGCCCGCCGCCTGCGCCATGGTTCGTCACCCTCTCCGTCGTCCGGGGTCCAGCCGTCCGTCCCCGCATCATCCACGATGCGGCGATGCTCAGCCATCTCCGGCGTGTCATAAGTGAGCCGCACTTCGTAATGGAACAGTTCGGTCCGCGCTTCGCCAAGGAGCCGCAGAAGCTCCGGTACCTTCGCCAAGAGCTCGTCGCGTGCCTGCAGTTCCCGGATCCGCTCCGCCAGCTCCAGGAGCCGGAGCCGAAGGACGTTTTCCCGCTCGCCGTCGTAGACCTGATCGTGTTCCGACATCGGACCTTCCTTCCCGGCCAGCACCCGGCCGATGCAGCGGAATCTAATCGGTCCGGACCAGCCCACGAGGCGGTGCGCCCCCTGCAATCCGGGCCCTTTCCTTGGTATATTCGGAACGGTAGTCACCCTGACGTGCAAGGAGCGCTGTTAATGTCCAAGAAGAAGCCTCGACGTCCGACCGCCGGCCCGTCCGCGTTCGACCAGGCGCGAGACGAGCTCTTCAGCCATATCCTGCGCTGTGGAGTGCTGGAAGCCGAACTCGAGCATCAGAAGGATTGGTTCGACGACACGATGCTGTACCTCGCCGAGCGGTACGATGAGCTCACCAAGGAAGAGGTCACGCAGGTCCGCACCCTCGGGGAGCGTTACTGCCAGCCGGTCGTCTCTCGGATCCCGCAGACTGTCGGCGCGTCGGCCGAGTAACTCAGCCGAGCCCGCGGTGCCACGGCGTCCCGCTGATCGCGGGGCGCCGTCTCGTTTTCAGGAGCGGCGCCCGCTCCGCCAGCGCCAGGCCGCCATCAGCCGCACCCCTCCACCCACGCCGAACTCAACTGCCCAGCCGCTCCTCCCTCCCGGCGCGCCCTCCACACCGAGGACAGCGAGCAGCCACGCCTGGCCGGCCGGGCCCGATTCGACGGCGAGCCCACCCCCGGCGTAGAGAGCGGCACCCCGTTTGCGGGCGGGATCGAGGAGGAAGTGCGCGGCGAACTCCCCCCGCACCGCGGTCCCGGCGCGGTCGCCGAGGAGGGCGGACACCGCGAGCCGGAGCCGTCCGGAGGGGCGGATCGCGCCCCAGACGCCGCCGCCGGCGAACCCCGGGTGAGCGGCCAAGGCGATCGCCTCGATCCCGAACTCCCGGGTCACCTGGGCCGCCAACGGTGTTGCGCCGAGCAGCAGCGCCAGCGCGGCGAGTGCGGTTCGCCTAGCCGAGGGTGAGGTCATAGGTAATGGCGATGTCGGGAGCGAGCGAGTGCATGACCGAGCAGTACTTCTCGATCGAGAGATCGATCGCCCGGCGAGCCTTGGTCTCGTCGAGCCCGGCACCGGCCAGACGATAGATCAAGTGGATCTTTACGTAGCGGCGCGGTTCCTCCTCCCGCCGCGTCCCCGTGACATCGAGCGAGAACTTGGTGAGCTCGACCCGCTGCTTCTTGAGCACGATCACCACATCGCTCCCGGTGCAGGACGCGGCGGCGAGGAGGAGCGTGGTCATGGGGCCGGGGGCGGCGGCGTTGTCGCCGTCGATGAAGGTCTTGGGTCCGTTCGGGTCGCCTCCGCCGAACTTCAATCCACCCAGCCAGTCGAGCGTGACGTGTTTGATCTCCTGCGGCATCGGAATCTCCCGGAGTCAGGCGCCGAGCGGGCGCCGGTCGAGCGGTGCCGCACGGACGTAATCGTAGATGGCGTAGATGGCCACCGCCGCGGTGGCCCACGCCAAGGGTTGGAGCAACGGCGAGGCGGCGAGGAACGCGACCAGGGTGAGCAGTTGGCCGAGGGTGACCGCCTTGCCGCCGAGGCGGGCGGGAATGGCGGCGGGACGGCCGGAGACCGCGGTGACCAAAAAGGCGAGCGCGGCCGCGATATCCCGTGCCAGGACCGCCACCACCTCGTACCAGGCGAGGCGCTCGCTCAGCAGCACGACGGTGAACGCGGCCGCCATGAAGAGTTTGTCCGCCACCGGATCGAGCACCGCGCCGAAACGCGACCCGCCGATCTGCCGGGCGAGCGCCCCATCGGCCAAGTCGCTCGCGGCGGCGACTGCCAGGATGCCGAACCGTACGATCGGATCGGCGGCCAGCAGGAAGGCCGCCGCCAGCGGGATCCGCAGCACGGTGAGGAGATCGGCAGGCCCGAAGGCCGGGCGCTCTTGCCCGGGTTCCGGGCGGGGGCTAGCTTCGGTCACTCGACCTCAATGCGGGGCCCGCTGTGGCGACGCACATCGAATTGCTGAAGAAGACTGCGATCTTTGCCGACCTCGACGAGGGGGAGCTGGCGCGCATCGCCGAGATCTGCAAGGAACAAAAGTACACCGCGGCCTCCTCGATCTTCAAAGAGGGGGAGCCGGGGAACCGGCTCTTCGTCATCGCCGAGGGCGAGGTGCGCATCAGCCGGACCGTGCCCGGCGCCGGCGAGGAAGCGCTGGCGGTGCTCAAGACCGGCTCCTGCTTCGGCGAGATGTCGGTCTTCGACCGGTCCGAACGCTCAACCGACGCCATCGCCCACACCCCCTGCACCCTCCTCACCATTACGCGGCCGGAGTTCGAGCTCCTGCTCGATTTCAACCGCGACATCGCCTTCAAGGTTCTCTGGGCGGTGACCCGGCTCCTCTCGACCCGCCTGCGCGCGACCAACGACAACCTCCGGTCGCTGCTCGCGATGTCGATGTTCTGACGGACCAGCGCGCTCGCCCGCGCTCGCGATGACCCAGGCCTTCGTCCACCACCACACCGAACTCACCGCCCTCGGCGGGCCCAAGCTCGCCGACCCCGTCGCGCTCACGGGGCTCGTCATCGCCGCCGCGAGCGCGGTCGGGTTGCAGGGCCACGGACCGCCGATCGCGAAGAGCGGTCCCCGCGGAATCGCGGTGGTCCTGGTCGGCCACGGGGGTCACCTCGCGTTGCACACCATCCCCGACGAAGGACGCGCGGTGTTCGATCTCCTCGCCCCAGCGCCCGCCGCGCCGGAACGCGCCATCGAAATCATCGTGCGGCGGCTGACGGCATAGTATCGGCTCGGACCGGCAACTGCGAAACCACGGAGGCACGGAGGTCACGGAGCACTGCAGTTGTTGTGGTCTCGCAGGCGGAGCTCTGTTCGTCTGCGAAACCTTCCCGAGCAGAGCGAGGGACCTGGTTTGTTGAAACGCGGGATTGACCACCTGTCATCGATGCCGGCCAGCCAGGTCCTTCGCTGCGCTCAGGAAGGTTCCGATGGTGGCGGAGGCCCACTGGCAAGATCGCATCGCGCGGCGGTTCTCCGTGAATCTCCGTGTCCTCCGTGCCTCCGTGGTTTTGTCTTTCCAGCCTACCCAGCGACAGCCGGCTGCCCGCGGACGACTCCCTCGGAACGCCGTGACGGATCGAGATACTCCCGCGCCACGGCGAGCACCTCGGCCGCGGTGACGCCGAGGTATTCGGCGCCGGGATTTTTCAACTCCTCCAGGCCGCGCCCCGCGAACCACGCTTCGACGATCTCTCCCGCCACCGCGCCGGCGCTCTGCCGCGCCACTGCCGCCTGCCCCGCCAGGTAATTCCGCGCCTGGTCGAGCTCCCGCGCCGTCGGGGGTGACTCGGTGAAGCGCACCAGCTCCTGAAGCATCGCCGCGCGCGCCTCCTCCTCCCGTTCCGGAGAGGTCGCGATGTAGGTGACCAGCGCACCGCCCACGGCGCGGGGCCACGCGGTCGCCAGCACGGTATAGGCGAGCGACCGGCGATCCCGCAGCGCCTCGAAGAGCCGTCCGCCGAGTCCGCTCGCGACCGCCGCCCACACCTCCGCCGCGGGGCGGGCGGGATCCCGACGCGCGGGACCGGGAAAGGCCATCGCGAATGCGGTCTGCCGCTTGTCTCGCGTCACCACATGCTCGACGGCGTTGCGGCCGACCATCCAGCCGAGCGGCGGTCGGGCCGCGCCCCGAGCCGCGGCGGGACCATCGCCAAAGGTCCCGGCAAGCACGCTCGCGAGCCGCTCCGGATCGCCATCGCCCACGGCGACGATCATCGGGCGCGCCGCGCCGACCGCGGTCCGGTGCCAGCGACGGACCACCTCGACGCCGAGCCCTTCGACGCTCTCCACCGATCCACCGAGGGGCAGTCCGTAGCCGACATCCCCGAAGGCGCCGCGAAAGGCGAGCTGCATCGGATACCGGAACATGTCATCCCCCTGCTGCCGCGCCTCCTCGGCGAGCAATCCGCGCTCGATCGCGATCTCCCCCTCGGCCAGGCGGGGTACCGCGAGCACCATCCCGAGGAGCGCCGCCGCCTCCGCCAGCCGCTCGGCGACGACGCTCACGCGGTAGCCGATCCAGTCGCTCGAGATGACCGGCGCGAGGGTGCCGCCCAGCCGCTCAAAGGCGAGCGCCAGCGCCGCCGCGTCAAGGTCTCCCGCACCGCGCACACCGGCGCGGAGCGTCAGCGCGCCGATCCCCGCATCGGCCGCGGTCTCCCAACTCGCGCGTCCCATATAGGCGCCGAGAGTGACGAGAGGGATCCCCGGCTTCCGACGGACCAGGAGGTCGACACCGGCAAGAGGAACGTGGAGCACCTCGGCCGTTTCCCGGCCGCGCACCGGACGCACACCTCCGGGTCCTGGTGAAGGAGCGTCAATCGGTATCAGGGCCAGCCCCGGCGGAGTCGTGAACGCGGTCCGCAGCCGCTCCACTGTGAGGTCGTCCCCCGCGGTAGGGGGGAGGGAAACGACCGCCGCGACCGCGTCGTGGTCGAGCGTCGCGGCGACTGCGGCGCGCACCCCCTCCGGCGTTACCGCGAGCAATCGAGCGTACTCCTCGTCCAGCAAGTGGACCCCGCCCATCGCTTCAGCACCGGCGAGAGCGGATGCCCGCCCTTCGTACGATTCGAACTGACGGGCCCAGGCCGTCCGCAACAGACTCTGGGCCCGTTCCACTTCGGCCGGTTCGGGGCCATCGGCCGCCAGCCGGCGCACTTCGGCGGCGATGGTGTCGAGGATCACGGGGACTCGCGCCGGATCGGCATCGGCGTGGATCGCGAAGACACCGACATCGCTCTGGGCGTAGTGCCAGGCGCCGACCGACGTCGCGATCCCCGTTTCCCGAAGGCGCCGATAGAGGCGGCTGCCGCGGCCGGTCGCAAGGATCGCGGCCGCGACGTCGAGCGGCGCTTCGAGGGGATCGAGCGGCGGGACGCCGCGCCAGCCGAGGACCAGGTCGGCCTGGGTGACGTCACTCCGGAGGTTCCGCACCCGGAGCCCGCTCCGGCGCGGTTCGACGGGCCCATCGGGGATCTCCGTGGTTCGCGCCGGCCAGTCGGCATAGGCCGCCCGGGCCGCCGCGAGCATCTCCTCTTCGGGCAGCGCCGCCACCACCGCGACGATGGTGCGCCCCGGGACGTAGCGCGAGGCGTAGTACGCCCGGAGGTCCGGGGCCGTGAACTTCGCCAACGCCTCTTCCTGTCCGATGCGCCAGCGCCGGATGCGGTGCCGGTCGAAGAGGAGCTCGTGCACCGTCTCCGACGCGACGGCGGCGGGGGTGTCCCGCTTGCGCTTCGCTTCCTCAATGATGACGCCCAGTTCCTTGGCGAGCTCGCCGGGATCGAGGGTGGCGCGCTGGAGTGCATCGGCCTGGATGTCGAGCGCTCGGCGCAGTTCGGCCGCCGGGAGAACCACGTAGTAGAGCGTCCGGTCGTAGCTGGTGCTGGCGTTGAGGTAGCCGCCGAGGGCCCTGGTCTCCCGCGCTACCGCGCCCACGCCACGGGTGGGGGTCCCCTTGAAGAACATGTGTTCGAGGACGTGGGAGAGGCCGGCCCATTCATCGGGCTCGTCGAGGAATCCGGCGCGGACGTGGGTGACGACGGCGGCTGCGGGCGCGGAATCATCCCGCTGGACCAGCAGGGTCAGGCCGTTCGGAAGGAGTTCGCGGCGAACGCCGCTGGTCCACGAGGCCGGATCGGTGGAGAGAGTGGAGTGAGGCATGGAGGGATTCTAAATGGAGAGGGGCGTCCCTGTCGGACGCCCCACGATCATACCGGAGGGCAACAGCGCTAGTGCATGATCCTGACCACGCCCGCTTCCGCGCTCCCCTGGAGAAACGCCGCGGCATCGGTGAGCGGAATAACGACCCCGGTCTCGGCCGCGCCGCGGCGCGCGATCGATCCCATGAAATCCGCCAGGGTGCCGTGGGCCCACTCCATGTCAGCGGCCTTCATCTGCAGCAGGATTTCCTCCCAGGTGCCGCGGAACGTGCGGCCGTTGAGGGTGGAGATCTGATGCATCTCCGAGGCCCCGGGGCGCTTTTGCATCTCCTGGAGTTCGGTGAGGAGCGTCCCGAAGAGTTCGAGCTGGTGCGGATCACGCACGGTGCCATCGGGTTGCTGCGATTCGATCTCGGCGAGCAGCATGTCGATCCCATCGGGCTCTCCCGCCACATCGCCGAGGCGCGCCAGCCAGGGAGCGAGCTCCGGATCGCCGTCGGGGAGGCGGAAGATCGACTTCTTGAGTTCGATGTAGCGCCAGAGGCCGAGCTCGTCAAAGTGGTCTTCGGGGCGGGTCCGGTCGAGTTGATGCAACGCCGCTTCCGACTCGCCGCGGTCGTAGAGCATGTTGGCGAGATAGATCCGGGCTTCGCTGTATTCGCCGTCGATCTCGAGCGCGCGACGGAGCCAGTAGATCGCCTGGCTCTCCAGCCCCAGCCGGTGGGCGGCATACCCGACACAGGCGGTCGCCTCGGGCGAATCAGCCTGCGCGGCGACGGAGAGTTCGAAGAAGCGGTGGGCCGACTGGAGCAGTCCCTCGCGGAAGAGGGCGCGCCCGACCTGGAGCATCAATTCGTGATCATCCTCGAAGCCGAGGGCGAGGATATGCTCGAACTGGGAGAGCGCGAGATCGGGGGCGCCGAGCTTGAGGAGCACTTCGCCGTAGCCGGCGAGCGCGTCCTCGTGTTCGGAGTCGAGTATCGTCGCCGTCTCAAACGAGCGCCGGGCCCAGGCGAACTCTTCGCGGGCCAGGTGAGCATAGGCGACGCCGACATGCAGCTCGACGGCGTGAGGGTAGAGGGCGAGACCTTCGCGGAGGAGCGCTAGTGCGTCATCGTACCGGCCTTCATTGTAAAGTTGATGGGCTTGATCATCGTAGTCGTCGGAACTCATGAACGGGTCCGACATCGGCAGGCGCTCCTTGGCGGGGCGTGTGGCTTCTAAGGTAGGAAAGTGAGGGAGGCGGGGCAAGAGGTCGTGGGTCGTGGGTCGCCTGTCCTGAGCGCAGCGAAGGATGGGTCGTGGGTCGTGGGTCGTGGGTCGTGGGTCGTGGGTCGTGGGTCGTGGCGAAGCTGCGCACGCTGGATTGCGGGCACAAGAGGAACCTTTCCGAGTAGAGCGAGGGACCTACTTCGCTGATTCGGTGGCTGGTGGCCATTTCCCGAGTTCGACGAGCTAGGTCCCTCGCTCTGCTCGGGATGACTCCGATGGCACATAGTGCTCCACCCACCCGTCCGCCCACTCGGCCCATCTGCGTTCCCCTCTTCCTCTCCTCTTCTTCTTCTTCTTCTCCTCTCTTTTTCCCCTTCTCGCTTCTCCTTTCTCCCTTCTCTCTTCTCCTTTTCACCTCACCCCACCTCCCGTCCTTCGCCCCTTGACTAACTAACCGGTCATATATACGTTACTGCCCAGTCAGTAAGTAGTAGTCACACGTAAATCATTGCAGGAGAACAATATGACAACAGATACCCAGGCGCCGCGCTGGCAGCGTCGGCCTGACGCCCGCCCTGAGGAGTTGCTCGATGCCGCCGCCTTGGTCTTCGGCGAACACGGCTTCGCACGGGCGCGGCTCGAAGATGTCGCCCGCCGTGCAGGCGTCAGCAAGGGGACGGTCTACCTCTACTTCGACAGCAAGGAATCACTCTTCCGCGAAATGGTCCGCGCCAAATTGGTCAGCGCAGTCGCCGCCGCGGAAGAGATGGTCCGTACTCACACCGGCACCGCGCGCGATCTGCTCATCGAGCTGGTGCGCGGCTACTGGCAGGTGATGCGCAAGGAACAGATGGTCCGCATCTCCCGGCTCTGTGTCTCGGAGCTCGGCAGCTTTCCGGAGATCGCCAAGTTCTACTACGAAGAGGTGATCCTCCGGGCCCGTCGGCTGGTCCAGACGGTGATCGACCGCGGCATCCAGTCGGGGGAGTTCCGCACCGTCCCCCACAACTTCGTGACCCGCGGACTGCCGATGCTGGTAATTCAGGCGGCGCAGGCGCAGTGCTTCTTCTCCCAGATCGACACCGAGGCGCTCTCCGACGACCAGGTCTTCGAAGGGGTCCTCGATATGCTCCTCCACGGCATCCTCGCGCGTCCCACCAGCGCGGCGGCCTGAGCCCACGATGTCTATCCGATCCCTGCTGACCGCGGCGCTCGCCGCCATTCTCCTCCCGACCGCCGCACCGGCGGTCCGGGCCCAGTCCCCTGCTCCGCATTCCCTGACGCTGGCCGATGCCGTGCGCCTCGGACGCGAGCGCGCCGTGGGCGCGTCGCTCGCCCGGCTCGGCGTGCATTCGGCCGAGCTCAAGGCCTCCGAGCAGAGCGGCCGCCTGTTGCCGACGCTTGATGGCGCACTCGACTGGTCCCGCCAGACCAACAACCTGGCGACGTTCGGAATCTCCCTCCCCGGCTTTCCCGTGGTGACCGACCCCTTCACCCTCTGGTCCGCTTCGGCTCGCGCGACTCAGGTGCTTTTCGACGGCAGTCTCTTCACCAAGATCTCGGCAGCCCACGATTCGACCGATGCCGCCCAGTCCGACGCCCGTGCCGCGGCCGACCAGGCCGGTGCGGTCGCCGGGCTGACCTACCTCCGGGTGCTGAGCGCCGAGGAGACGGTGAAGGCCCGCATCGCCGACAGCCTGGTGGCCGATGACCTACTGAACCAGGCGCAGCAGATGCGCGCCGCCGGAGTCAGCGCCGCGATCGACGTGACCCGGGCCGAGGTGAACGCCGCGTCGGTCCGCACCCAGCTCCTGGTGGCGCGAAATGCGCGGGACCGGGCCCGCCTCGACCTGGCCCAGGCGCTCGACCTGCCCGTGGACACGACACTCACACTGGCCGATTCACTTGGCGGCGGAGACCTTACCGTCCCGCTCGCTCCCGATTCAGCGGTGAGCTACGCACTGGCCCACCGTCCCGAGGCGGCGGCCGAGCGTGAACGCACCGCCGTTGCCACCCTGGGCCGGCGGGCGGTGCGGTGGGAGAATGCACCGACGGTCGGACTGGTCGGGAGCTACCAGTACGCCGGTGTCGCCACCGACAACATGAACGGCACCTATCAGGTCGCCATCGAAGCGGTGATCCCCTTCTTCGACGGCTTCCGTCGCCAGCGCCGCTCCGCCGAGGCCGGCGACCGGCTCGACGCCCAGCAGCTGCGGGAGCACGCGCTCCTGCAGCAGGTCGAGATCGATGCCCGCGGAGCGGCGCTCGACCTTCGGAGCGCGCGTGATCAGATGACCCTCGCGAGCCGGCGCCTCGGGCTCGCGGAGCAGGAGCTGTCGCAAGCCGAGGACCGCTTCAAGGCGGGAGTCGCCGGAAGCGTCGAGACGAGCAACGCGCAGGCGGGGCTCATCCAGGCGCGCGACGGCTACATCCAGGCCAAGGTCAATTTCGCGACCGCGCGCCTGCGAACTTATCGCGCCCTCGGCGCGCTCGACCAGATGCCCTGAACCGATACGAGATCACCGATGACCTCCACCGTGAAGCCTTTGGAGCAGGACATGAGCACAGCCACGACCCCCGAGACCCCCGAGCCGGCGATCCCCGCCAAGAAGAACCGCCGCGCCCTGTACATCGTCGGCGCGGTGGTGCTGATCGCCGCGGTCTGGGGGACCAAGCGTCTCCTCTACGCCCGTCACCACGAGAGCACCGACGACGCGCAGGTCGACGGACACATTACGCCGATCGCGCCGAAGGTACAGGCCTTCGTCGCCGAGGTGCGGGTGGAGGACAACCAGGCCGTCAAAGCGGGCGACACGCTGGTGACCCTCGACGAGCGTGACCTCAAGGTGCACCTGGCACAGGCCGAGGCCGATCTCGCCGCCGCGCGGGCGCAGGCCGGTTCCACCAGCCGCGCCGGCCAGGCGCAGGCCCAGCTCGAAGCGAGCCGCGCCTCCGCCGCGAGCGCGCAAAGCGGCGTCGCCTCGGCGCAGGCGGCCTTCCACAAAGCGGAGCAGGACCTGGAGCGGAGCAAGGGACTTGCCGCCAAGCAGATCGTCTCGGAACAGGCGCTCGATGCGGCCCAGGCAACGTATGACGCGACCAAGGCCAATCTGACCACCGCCGAGCGGCAGGCGACGGCGGCCGAGGCGCAGGTCGGGGCCGCGACCGCGGCGCTCAGCAGCGCCGATGCCCGACTTGCCGCGGCGCAAGCGGCGGTGGACAACGCCAAGCTGCAATTGAGCTACACCAGGATCACCGCACCGGTGGACGGGATCGTGGCCAAGCGGTCGGTCGAACCGGGAGAGCTGGTACAGATCGGCCAGCAGTTGATGGCCGTCGTGCCGCTGCACGATGTCTGGGTCACCGCGAACTTGAAGGAGACCCAGCTGCGCGGCATCCGCCCCGGGGACGCGGCCGAGTTTACCGTCGACGCTTATCCGGGCCGGACCTTCACCGGCCACGTGGAGAGTGTGAGCCCCGCGACCGGCGCCCGGTTCGCCCTGATCCCGCCGGACAACGCGACCGGCAACTTCACCAAGGTGGTCCAGCGGATCCCGGTGCGAGTGGATGTGGACGGAGGCGCCGACGAGGCACACCCGCTCCGGCCGGGGATGTCGGTCGATCTCCTGATCACGACCCGCTGAGGCCGGACCCATGGCCACGATGGTCCTGGCGCTGCCGGGACGGCGCATCCAGACCCGGGAAGCGATCTACAACGCCAGGTATCTGATCGCCTTCGCGGTGACGCTGGCAAGCGTGCTGGAACTGGTGGACACGAGCATCGTCAACGTCGCCATCCCCCACATGATGGGGAACCTGGGCGCGACGCTGGATGAGATCGCGTGGGTCAGCACCGGGTACATCGTCGCGAACGTGATCGTGCTGCCGCTCACCGGCTGGCTCTCGGTACGTTTCGGGCGGCGGAACTACTACACCGGCTCGATCATCCTCTTCACCACTGCGTCCTTCTTCTGCGGCAACGCCCATACCCTCGAATCGCTGGTCTTCTGGCGCGTCGTGCAGGGGATCGGGGGCGGCGCCCTGATCTCGACGGCGCAGGCGATCCTCTTCGACGTCTTCCCGCTCGCGGAACGCGGCACGGCGATGGCGATCTTCGGGATGGGCGTGATGGTCGGCCCCACACTGGGCCCCACACTCGGCGGATGGATCACCGACAACTTCGACTGGCCCTGGATCTTCTACATCAACATCCCCCTCGGCATCCTCGCGGCCATCCTGACCTGGCGGCATGTGCCGGAGCCGGAGCATGTCAGCGAACAGGCGGATCATGTGGACTGGCTGGGGCTCGCCTTCCTCATCATGGGGATCGGCGCGCTCCAGGTCCTGCTCGAGCGGGGGGAGTCGCAGGGGTGGTTTGATTCACGCGAAATCACGGCCGAGGCGGTGCTCGCGGCCTTCGGGCTGGTGGCGTTCGTCTGGCACGAGCTCACGACCGAGCATCCGATCGTCGATCTCCGGATCCTCAAGAACCGGCAGCTCGCCGCCGGGGTGACTTTCGGGCTGGCGCTCGGCTTCGCGCTCTACGCCAGCGTCTTCGCCCTCCCGATCCTGCTGCAGAACCTGCTGGGCTACAGCGCCTGGGACACCGGGAAGGTCATCCTCCCCGGCGCCCTCGCCAGCGCGGTCACGATGGCCTTCGTGGGACGCGTCGCGTTCAAGGTGGACGCGCGGCTGATGATCTCCATCGGCGTCGGGCTCGTCTTCTGGTCGATGTGGCTGCATTACCGGCTGACACTGCAGATCGGGCTCGGCGATCTCTTCTGGCCGATGATCCTCCGCGGCGTGGGACTCGGCTTCATCTTCGTCCCGCTCACCAATGCGACCGTGGCCGACCTGCACCCGCGGCAGTTTGCCCAGGGGACGGGGCTCTTCAACTTGTCACGGCAACTGGGTGGGAGCTTCGGCATCGCCATCGCGGCGACGCTCGTCACCCGCTTCACCATCCAGGCGCAGACCGCGCTCACACCGCACGTCAACGCATACGACCCCGCCGTTGCCAGCTGGCTCGCCGCCACGACGCGGAAGTTCCAGACCCTCGGCTCCGGTGTCGATCACGCCGCGCTGCAGGCCCACGCGGTACTCGCCCGGCTCATCGGAGCGCAGGCCTCGATGATCGCCTTCGAACGGGTCTTCCTGACGATGGGGATCACCTTCGTCTGCGCGTTGCCGCTGCTGCTGCTCTTCCGCACCGGCAAGGTGACGGGCGGGAGCGGGGCGGCGCACTGAGCGCACCCGCTGGCCTGCCTCACCTCACCCCCTAGCCCCCTCTCCGTGAAACGGAGAGGGGGAACGCCATTCGAGATCTGCTCCCCCTCTCCACGTACGTGGAGAGGGGGTCGTGGGGTGAGGCGAACGCGAGAGTCGGGCCGAGAGCAGGTGAGGAGCCAAATTAGAGCGAGTTAGGTCCC
>JBIOIC010000032.1:0-13402 GCA_044449625.1 Gemmatimonadales bacterium
GTCATGGTTGGGGAACCTCCCCCGGTACCACCCCGTGAGCATCGCGCGGAGGGAAGCGGGATCAACGGTGAAGACAAGGACGACGTGCAGAATGCTGAAGCCGACGAAGATCCAGACGGCGGCGAAGTGCCAATACCGGGCAAACTCGTAGCCGCCGAAGAGCGCGGTGAGCCAGCTGAACTGCACCGGCTTGTAGATGGCGAGACCGGTGAAGGCCGAAAGCGCACCCAGCGCCAGGATGAAGGTGTAGGCGCCCTTCTGGAGCGCGTTGTGTTTTCCCTGTGGCGGATGATCCCGGCGGAGTCCCAGATAGTAGAGCTGCATGGCGATGGCGGGCTTGACGTCGCGAGGGCGGAAGAGGAGCGCGCGCCATTCCCCCGAGGCGAGCAGGTAGCCGATGTAGGCGAGTCCCGAGAGGATGAAGAACCAGCCGAGGGCGAAGTGCCAGTTGAGCCCGCCGGCGAGCCAGCCGCCGAGCCGCGCCCAGCCCGGGAATCCTCGGCCGTCGAACGGATTGGGACCGATACGCGGTCCCCCCTTGATGCCGAAATGCTCGTAGGCGCCGTAAATCTGGAGCCCGCTCGCGACCAGGCCGGTGAGGACGAGCGCGTTCATCCAGTGAGTGAGGCGCACCAGCCAGTGATGGCGCCGTACGAGGGGGCCCGGTGGCGCGCTTGCCCGAGCCGTGGGCTCGGGGAGGGGGAGAGCGGTCATCTCAGCTCCGGTGGGATGCTCGGTATTAACGCTGCCCATGGAAGTCCGGTTCCGCCAGGGCCAGGTGGCAAGAGGCAAGCCGGTGCCCGGAGTTACGGCAGGTAACGGAACCTTCCCGAACGAAGTGAGGGACCTGTTCCGCCGACCCGGTAGCTCTTGGCCATTCACCGAACTCGACAGGGTAAGTCCCTCGCGGTGCTCGGGAAGGGTCCTCTTGTGCTTCCGCCTCCCGTCTTAGCGCCGGAAGAGATAGGCGAATTTCACGAAGAACCCGTCGTCGGTCCGTACCAGACGGCTGAAGGTCAGGGTATTGAGGCCCCCGTCCAGCGTCGAACCGTAGCCGAGGAAGGCGACGGTGCCCGGATTCGGCTGGAACGACGCGAGCCAGTCCATTCGGAAGGTGTTGGTCTCGCTGGACGATGCCGGCACGCCGTTGACGAGGATCGGGTCGCCGGTGGCCGGATCGGCCAGCGCCGCGACCCGCGCCGACTGGTATTCGCCGATGACCCGGAAGAAGAGTGAACGCAGCGGCTGGAAGTCGACCCGGAGCCGGGGAATGACCGTCCGGGCGAACTCAGCGCCGTTCCGGGCCCGGGTCAGTCGATCGAAGATCAGACTGCACGTGAGGCGCACCTGCTGGCTTGGTCGCAGCGAGAGATCCCCCTGCAGGGTGAGCTCCCGGCCGAGCGAACCCTCCGCGAAGAGGACCGCCGTTCCTCGAAGGACCGTGGCATCGGCGTTGAAGCCCCGGTAAACCGGCGTGGAGAGCTGGGTGTGGATCTGCCAGCCGTCGAGCGTACCTGGAGGGATGTAAGGGGCGATCCCACCGACGCCGTGATCCACGGTGTAGCCGGTATACAGGGCGGGGTCGGGAAGGACGAAGGCGTGCTTCGGCGTAATGGTGAGGTTCCATCCTCCGCGGAAACGGAACATGTTGGTGATGCTCTGATCGCCTTCGACGGGGTGGCTGGTGCTGAATCCATCGTAGTTCCAGGTTGCTTCGGGGCCGAAGAAGGTGGTGAAGCTCTCGATGGTGGCTCCCGGCTTCCCGTACCAGGTGAAGCGATTGAAGCCGTGGGCCTGGACGATGTCGGTGCGGGGGACGTAACCGGCGCGCGCATCGAAACCGGCGCCGATCCCGGTCACCTGGTAGTTGAATCCCCACTGCCGGCCGGTCCGGTCGAACTCCTCCAGCCAGATGGGACTCGAACGGGACCCCGCCGAGTCGCGGGTCCAGGAGCCGCCGAACTGGCTCTGGAAATAGTAGAGCTTGCCGAAGACGTAGCGGACGTCAGCGGCGACGACGCGGTTGTACTCCGACCCCGCGCTCCGATCGGTGTAGGTGAGCCCCGCAGTCGAGTTCTCCCCGAAATCCGCCCGGATCCGTCCCACGTCGAAGAGCGCGTTCGAGGCGCCGCCACCCGTCTCATCGAGCGCGGTCAGGTGCGCGATGGTGAAGTTCCCGATCTTGCCCGCGACCTTGATCCCGCCGATCGGATTGCCGATCTGGCGGGTGTAGACCAGCTGGTTGGGGGTGGCAAAGAGCTCGATCCCTTCGAGGAAGAAGGGGCGTTTTTCCGGGAAGAAGAGGGCGAAGCGCTGGTTGACGGTGACCTGGCCCGCGTCGCTCTCGACCTGGCTGAAATCGGGGTTGGCGGTCGCGTCGATCGAGAAGCTGTTGAATCCGAGCTTGAGATTGCCGCCGATGTCGGTACGCTCCGCTCCGCGGGTGAAAGCGCCCGTGGTGGTGTCGCGCGTGCCGGAGACTGAGCCGGTGATGGTCGGCTGCGCCTCCACCACCACGCCGCGGTGGATGCCGTGGATTCCGGCGATGGTCCCGTCCTGCAGCAGGAAGCTGGCGTTGGCGCGCCGCAGGTCGGTCCACGATTCCTGATAGCCGGTGCGCTGGATGGTGCGGACGATCTGGATTCCCCAGGACTTCGGATCGTCCCCCCGGAAGCGGAGGCTCTTGAAGGGGATCCGGATCTCGACGACGTAACCCTCGGGGGTGAGGTGTCCTTTCGATTCCCAGAGGAAATCGGGGTTCAAGTCGGTGGTGCCGCCGGTGATGCTCCCGGCGGTGAAGCCCCCCTCGGCGCGGACGCCGTCCTCCTGTGCCCCCAGCGGATTGACGCCGAAGAAATAGGCCCGGCGGCGGTCGTTGAAGGTATCGAGATAGATGCGGACGTTGTCGTCGCCCTGGATGTTGTCGCGGTCGGCCACCGTCGCCCGGATCGAGCCGGGGTCGCGGTCGTGGGCGATGATCCCGAAGTAGATGGCGGAGGATGAGTACCAGACCCGGACCTCGGTCTCCTCGCCGGCGGGCCGGCCATCGGCGGGCTGATACTCCCAGAACCCGGTCAGGCGCGTGGCCTGCTGCCAGACGGCCTCGTCGAGAGTGCCGTCGATGGCGGGGGCCGCCTCGATTCGAGGGATGGTGACCGTCGGAGCCCCCTGTCCGTTGACGGAGAGAGGGGTAGTAGCGATTTGGAACAGCAGGGCGAAAGCGCGCATTACGGCCGGGGAAAAGGGTCAGGTAAGGTAAGGGGAGACCGTCGGAGGAGAAGAGGAGGAGGAGAAGATGAGGGAAAGAGGGGAGGAGGCGAGCGCGGATCCCGTCAGGTTGGGAGGCAGTGCAGGAGGAGGAGAAGAAGAGGAGAAGAGGAGATGAAGAGGCGAACGGGGCTGCGCTGACCATCGGAACCCCGTTCGCCTCCTCCCCTCTTCTTCTCCTCTTCTCTTTACTCGTATCGCAACGCCTCGACCGGATCGAGTGAGGCCGCGCGCTTGGCGGGCCAGAGTCCGAAGAAGATTCCGACCGCGCCGCTGAAGAGGAACGCGATGGCGATGGCGACCGGGGAGATCAGGGTATTCCATTGGAACACCTTGGCGAGGACCACCGCCATCCCCGCGCCGAGGACGATCCCGATGACGCCGCCGGTGAGGCAGAGCACCAGCGCTTCGACCAGGAACTGGAAGAGGATGGTGCTCTTGGTGGCGCCGAGCGCCTTGCGGATGCCGATCTCCTTGGTCCGCTCCGTGACCGACACCAGCATGATGTTCATGATGCCGATGCCGCCGACGAGGAGGCTCACCGCCGCGATGCTCGCGAGCAGGGCGGTGAAGACCTGGGTCGCCTGCTGCTGGGTGGCCAGGATGTCCTTCTGGTTGCGGATCTGGAAGTCGTCGTCGCGACCGGGGATGATCTTGTGCTTCCGGCGGAGGACCCGCTCGATGTCGATCATCGCGAGGTCGAGCGGGATGCTGTCCTTGACCTGGACCGAGATGGAACGAAGGCGGTTGCTTCCGAAGATCCGGTACTTCGCGGTCTGTAACGGGATCAGGATCTGCTCGTCCGGGTTGCTGAAACCTTGGGCGCCCTTTTCGCTCAGGATCCCGATGATCTCGAAGGGGATCCCCCGGATGTGGATCATCTGGTGCATCAGCGAGAGCTTGTTCTGGCCCCACTCATCGGGCAGGGATGCGCCGAGCAGCGCGTAGCGCTGGCGCCCGGCATCATCGCCCTTGGTGAACATCCGACCGACCGGAACGGTGTAGTTGTGCGCCTGGATGTAGTTCGGCGTCGTCCCGGTCACCGACAGGTTGAAGTTCTGATTGCCGTACTTGATCTGCATATTTGACGAGATCTCGGGGACCACAGCCGAGAGTGTGGTCGCCGAGCTGTCGAGGGCGGCTGCGTCGTCGGTGGTCAGGCTCACCCGATTGGCGGAGGCAAAACCTCCCGAGAACGACTGGCCCGCGAAGATGCTGAGCAGATTGGCACCGAGGGCGTTGATCCGGTCCTCGACCGATTTCTGCGCGCCGGAGCCGAGCGCCACCATCGTGATGACGGCGCCGACACCGATGATGATGCCCAGCATTGTCAGGGTCGCTCGGAGCTTGTTGGCCCGAATCGACTGGAATGCGACGGTAATGGTTTCGCCGATCAGCATGGGTGCTCCTATCGCCCGTTGCTGGAGCTGGCGCGGGGCGTGCTGGTCGTCGGCGTGGCCGCCTTCATGCCGGGGACCGCGCTGCCGCCAGTAAAGCGGTTGATCCGGTCCTTGAAGTCCTGCTGGCTCTGCACCAGGCTCGCGCTCGGCAGCACCAGCACCGAATCCCCTTCCTGGAGCCCGCTGATCACTTCGCTGTATTCCAGGTCGGTCAAGCCGGTCCGCACGCGGACCGGACGGATCTCCTGGCCCCGCTTGACGAAGACGATGTAGTTGCCGCCCAACTGCGCATCCACGCCCGAGGCGCGGCCCTGACCGCGCCCGCCGCGCCCGCCGCCCATATCAGGATTGGCGGCGCGGACCTTCTGCATCAGGGCCTTGTCGTCGGTCGACGGTGGTGACCCGCCGCCGAACGAGGCACGCATCCGCGTGAAGGCGGCGGTGACCTGCGCTTCGGTGACGCCGTCGGGGAGCTTGATCGTCGAGCCGTTCGGCATCGACATCGTGCGGGCCCCGCCCTTGGCGTCCGCACCGAGCGTGGAACGGCGGGAGGAAGAATCGGTGGCCGGCGCGGCGCGCGCGGCGCTGTCGGCCTGGGCCAGCATCTGATCGACCGCCCTGGGATCCATCCCCAGGACCTGGGCGGCCGAGCCGACATCGCGGTCGGTTCGGAGTGCGGCGTTCGGGAGCGCGAGGGCACTATCACGCCGGCCGATGTGGATCTCCACCTCGGAGTTCATTCCGGTGCGGAGCAGGCCGTCCTTGTTGTCGATGCGCACCAGGACGGGGAACATGGTCACGTTCTGCGACACGGTGTCGTGCGGCTCGACCTTGATGATGTATCCGTCGAAGGGCCGGTTCGGGAAGGCATCCACCGTGACCGTCGTGCTCTGCCCCGGCTGGATCTTCCCGATGTCCGTCTCGTCCACCAGGGTGTGGACCTGCACCAGGTTCATGTCCGCCATCTGGAACAGTGTGGTGCCGCCGCTGACGTCCTTGCCGGAGGCCGCGATCATGCTGCCGCGCGAGATGCTCTGGGAAATGACGGTCCCGTTGATCGGCGACCGCACCTCCGTCTGCTCGAGCGCGATCTGCGCGTTCTGGAGATTGACCCGCGCGGTGACGAGGTTGGCCGCCGCCGTGGCGTAGGTCACGGTCGCCTGATCGTGATCCGACTCGTTCATCGCCTGTTGGGCATAGAGCGTGTCGGCGCGGCGCTTGGACGCCTGGGCCACGGTCAGCTGGGCCTTGGCCTGGTTGTACTGGGCCTGGGCCTGATCCACGTCGTTCTTGGGCTGGCGGCGGTCGATCTTCGCCATCAGCGTCCCGTGGGTCAGCATCTGGCCGGTCTGGACCATGATGTCGGTGACCTGACCGGACGCGAGGGACTTCACGTCCACCGTCGTGTCGGGCTGGATGGTTCCCGCGGCCTGGGCCGAGACGACGATGTCCCGGCGGGCCACGGGAATCGCCTGGTAGACGAGCGTCTGCTGCTTGGCCTTGCAGCCGGCGGCCGCGGCGAGCGCGGCGAGGATGACGAACGAACGGGACGACTTCATTGGGACGGCCTCTCG
Organism: Gemmatimonadales bacterium; assembly: GCA_044449625.1. Classification (GTDB taxonomy): domain Bacteria; phylum Gemmatimonadota; class Gemmatimonadetes; order Gemmatimonadales; family GWC2-71-9; genus CAMLHU01. The sequence continues at coordinate 6,242 of JBIOIC010000032.1, forward strand.
GTGGCAAAGTCGCGGTTGATGCGCCCGTCCAGGATGTGTACCTGGCGGAACGCCTGCTCCGCGATGTCGTGCTCGTGGGTCACCAGGACGATGGTCTGGCCCTGAGCGTGGAGTTCCTTGAACAACGCCATGATCTCGACACCGGTGGCGGAGTCGAGATTGCCGGTGGGTTCGTCGGCGAGGAGGATCGACGGCACGTTCACCAGCGCCCGCGCGATGGCGACGCGCTGGCGCTGACCGCCGGAGAGTTCGTTGGGCCGGTGATCCATCCGGTCCTCCAGGCGTACCCGCCGCAGCGCTTCCGTGGCCCGCTCCCGCCGTTCCTTCGACGGCAGGCCGGCATAGACGAGTGGCAGCTCGACGTTCTGCAGGGCCGAGGCGCGCGGGAGCAGGTTGAAGGTCTGGAAGACGAACCCGATCTCCTTGTTGCGGATCTGCGCCAGCTCATCGTCGCCCAGTTCGGAGACCCGATGGCCATTCAGCCAATACTCGCCGGCGGTCGGGGTATCGAGGCAGCCGATCATGTTCATCAGCGTCGACTTGCCCGAGCCCGACGGGCCCATGATGGCCACGAACTCGTTGCGCCGGATGGCGAGGTCGAGACCGCGGAGCGCCCGCACCGTCTCGGTGCCCATCACGTACTCGCGCTGCAGATTGCGGAGGACGATGACGGCGTCCCGCGGCACATCCGCGGGGAGCCGGGCCATCCGCTCGCCGGTGGTGTCGATGGCGGTGCTCAAAGGGACCGTCCGATCAGCGCTTCGAGCGCCGCTTTGGCGGTGAGATAGCTGAATCGGGCCTGGAGCACGCTGACTTCAGCCGTGTTCAGCGCGTCCTGCGCCACCTGGACATCAACGATTGTCGCAGCGCCGGCCTTGTAGCGCTCCTGCACCACGCGCAGTGCTTCCTGGGCTGAGAGCACACTGATCTGCGAGATGCCGATGCTCTGGCGGGCCGCGTCGAGGTTGGCGAGCGACTGCGTCAGGGAGGCCCCCAGCTGGAGCCGGGCGTCCTGCGCGGTCACGTCCGCCACTTCCGCCGCTACATCATTCTGTGTGATCGTCCGTTCCCGGGTGAACCGGCTGAACAACGGCCAACTGAATGACAGGCCGATCGACCGGTTCGGCAGCAGTGAATAGCTCGGGACGCTGTTGTTGGAACCGCTCCAGGCGGCGCTGGCCGAGGCGGAGAGGGTAGGCCAGTAGCCCGCCTTGGCCGCCCGGAGATTGGCGTGCGCAGCGTCGGCGTTCGCGTCCGCCGCTTGCACCAATGGCGACTGGGCAATCGCTTCCTTCCGGATCTCGGCGGAATCGACGGAGGCAAGGACCTGGTAGTAGACCGAGTCGTCGCGGGCCGAAACGCTGCCGGGGAGTCCGATCAGCCGGGCCAGTGCCGCCTCCGCACCGGCCAACCCCGCCTGTGCGTTGATCAGATTCAGCCGAGCGGTGCCGAGGGTGACGATCGATGTCAGCGAGTCCGAGCGGGTGGCGGCGCCCACGTGGAGCTTGTCGACGGCGGCCTTGAGCTGACCCTGTGCGCGGACCACCGCCTCGGAATCCACGGAGACCAGCTGGCGCTGGGTGAGTGCCGCGATGAAGGCGGACGTGGTCGAGACCACGACCACATACCGGGCACTGACCAGTCCCGCACTCGCGGCGCGCTCGTTCGCGTTCGCGGCCGCCATGTCGGCCCCGCGACGGAAACCGGTGAAGAGGTCGACGCTCGCCGACAGTCCGGTGCTGATCGAGGTGGAGGAGGAACCGCCCGACAGGATCTGGTTGGTGGCCTGGTCAAAATGCTGGGTCGCCGCATAGCCGTTGTTCGCGTTGGCATTGGCGCTCACGTTGGGCAGGTATTCGCCAACCACCGCGAGATGCTGTGCGGCCGCCGTGCGAATGGTGCCCATCGCCTGTACGGTTGCGGGCTGCACCCGCTGGGCCATCTGGATCGCTTCGGCGAGTGAGACGGAGCGCTCCTGCGCGGCGGCCGGTGCGGCCGCGGCGAGGAGCAGGAGGACGGGAGCGAGAATAAGTATGCGTTGTGTCACGGGTCAGTTGTGTCCTGGGCGCCGCGATTCCTCGCGGCGGTTGAATGCGTCGAACTTCGTCCGCTGCTCGGCGTCGAGCTGCGTGGCGATCTCTGAACGGATGGTCTGTCGCAAAGTTTCAAAGCGCGGCGTCATGCTCGCCCAAACGGAATCCATCTGCGGCCGATGCCGGACCAGGATCGCGCGGACGCTGTCCGTCTGCGCCGGCGTGAGCGTGAGATCGTCGGCCAGGTGGCGGATGAACGTCTCCGGGCCGTGCGGCCGGCGTCCGGCGAAATGCGAGGTCTCGAACGCGCCGCCGGCCACGGCGCCGGCGCCGAAGACGGCGATGAGGAGCAGGGAGGCGCCCAGACGGGACGGCGCGCGGCGGAGAGAGACGGAGTCGGTCATCGATCCTCCACGCTCATCGAGAGCAGTACGTCGGACGGGCTCTGATCGGCGGTCGCGAACGCCTCGACCGGTGTCCCGCCGCCGGCCGGCGCGCCCCGCGTGAACCAGAACCCCGCCGCCAGCGCGATCACCGCGGCCGCCGCCAGTCCGGGCCGCGACCAGCGGGCGAGAATATCCCAAGCGCCCGCTTGTGCGACCGGAAGCGCCGCCCGCACCCGCGCGGCGAAGGCAGCGTCGTCGGCGCCCGAGAGCATCTCACGCAGCAAAACGCCAAGCGCTTCGTCGCGCTCTGCGTCGAAGGGGTTCTCGATCATGCCATCCCTCCTTGCCAGGGGCCCAAGGCCGCGCGCAGCGATCGCCGCGCGTGGAAGACATCCGACCGCACTGTCCCTTCCGGGACATTCAACATCTTGGCGATCTCGGCGTGGGGATATCCCTCGCCGTCAAACATCGTAATTGCGATCCGCTGCCGGTCCGGCAGCCGCTCCAGCGCTCCCGCCAGCCGTTCTCGCAGCAACGCACGGTCCGTCTCCCGCTCCGGGGTCGCCTGCGAGGTCGCCTGATCGGGAGCGAGCTCCTCGGTCTGCCGGACCTTCCGCCGCCGGGCCAGATCCCGCGCCCGGTTCACCACGATGCGCAAGAGCCAGGGACCGAACGGCCGCTCCGGATCATAGCGGGCGATGTTCTGCCAAGCGGCGAGGAACCCGTCCTGCGCCGCATCGTCGCCATCCTCGGCGTTGCCGAGCGCCCCGCGGGCAAGACGACGCGCCACCGATGTGTAACGCTCGATCAGTTCGCCGAAGGCTTCGGCGTCTCCCTGGGCCGCGCGTGCGGCGAGGTCGGCGTCGGTCACTGCTGGAGTACGCGGGAAGGATGACATCCGTTGGGATCGGCCGGCGCGGCGGCGCTCAGCGCCCCGCCGAGGCGCTCGACTGGGCGCGCCGACGGCGGAAGAGTTCGGCTACGGCGGCGAGGATCAGATATAAGGAAAGGAGACCCACCCCTGCGGCGACCACTCGGGGCAGGAAGAGGGCGAGCGAGGCCACGGCGAGCAACACCAGCACCGCGCCCGCAAAGAGCGACCGGCGGGCGGCGCTGGCCACGGTGCGGAGCGCCACCGCGGTCCGGCCCCTCCGTTCCCGGGGCGACGGTCGTTGCGCGCCGACGCTGTCCGGCTCCACCGTCTGGCGGACGACCTTGGCGATCCCCGGAGGGAGGTATGGCTGAAGCGGTGCCGGAGCCCGCACCGGCCGCAGCGTGATCTCAACACTCCGAGCCGAGTCGATCCGGTACTGCGCTTCGAGGGCCGTGGCGAACTCCTGATTGGCCACCAGCACATCGAGTTCGTAATTGCCGAGGAGGCTGGAGGCGTTGAGGTTGCTGCTGCCGACCCGCCCGAAGTTGCCGTCGACGACGAAGGTCTTGGCGTGCAGCATCGGCCCGTCCCACTCCAGGATCTTGATCCCCGCCCGCAGAAGGTCGCGATAGCCGATCCGGGTGAGGTTGCGGATGAAGGGGAGATCGCTGGCCCCCGGGACGAGGAGTCGCACATCGGTGCCATCCCGCGCCGCGTCGATGAGTCCCTGCATCAGCGGCGGCGGCGGGACCAGATAGGCGTCGGTGATCCAGAGCCGCTCACCCGCCCCGGCGGCGAGGAGCTGCAGCATCCGGTAGGAGCGTGCCTCGCCCGGCTCGACCGCGATGACGCGGACCGCGGCATCGCCCCGTTCGGGGGGAGATCCGGCTCGCTGGTCGGCGGGGATCGCACCGCCGGCGGCGGCCCAGGTCCGGGCGAAGGCCTGATCGAGGGCCGCGGCCGCGGGACCCGCCACCCGGACGGCGGTGTCGCGCCAAGGCGCAGTGCCGCGGGCGGCATCGCCGGTCCACTCGTCGCCGATGCAGAGCCCGCCAGCGATCGCCTCCTCGCCATCCGCGGTCACGAGCTTGCGGTGGTCGCGGACAAAGTTGCGGAAGAGTTCCCAGCTGGGGGGCTGGAATATCCTGACCTCGACGCCCCCCTGGCGCAGTTTGTGCCAGAAGCGCCGTCCGGTCCCGATGCTGCCAAGCCAGTCGGCGAGGACGCGAACGTGGACGCCCTGCCGGGCCCGCGCAATCAGGGCGTCGGCAAAACGGTGGCCGGTCGCATCATCGCGGATGATGTAGTTCTCGAAATGGATCCAGCGCCGCGCCCGCGCGATGAGTTCGAGCATCGCCGGATAGGCGACGGGACCGTCGAGCAGCAGGTCGACCTGATTGCCCGGGATCGCCCGCGACCCCGCCGCGCGATCGAGCGCGCGGGTGATGATGGGATCGGCGGTATCAGCGGAAGGCATCGTTCCCATCTGCGAATGGTGGCCCGGGCTCGGTGCGTACGGAGTGATGGTCGGGCTGCCCGTCACCCAAGTCCGAGCACCTGCTCGTGCGGCCGCAACGCGTCCAGCACGAAGGCGATCAGCTCGTCGAGCGGCAGCTCAAGCTCGGCGGCGCCCCGGGTGATATCCTCGCGGCTGACTCCGCGGGCGAATCCCTTGTCCTTGAGTTTCTTCTTGACACTGGATACCTCAAGATCCCTGAGACTCCGGGAAGGTCGCACCAGAGCGCAGGCGACGAGGAAACCGGAGAGCTCGTCGACGGCGAAGAGCGCCTTGGCCATCGGCGCCGTCCGCGCGATGCCGGTGTAGGCGGCGTGGCCGAGGATCGCCTGTTGCCACTCCTCCGGGGCGCCGAGCGTGGCCAGGATGCGGACCCCTTCGGCTGGGTGCTCGGCGGTGGCGGAATGCCCGGCGTTGGGGAAGCGTTCGTAGTCGAAATCGTGGAGGAGGCCGACGAGGCCCCAGGCCTCGGGATCGTCACCGAAGCGGCCGGCCATCGCGCGCATCGAGAGCTCGACGGCGTACATATGCCGGCGCAGCGCCTCATTGGCGGTGTATTCGTGCATCAGGGCGAGGGCGGCTGGGCGTGTGAGCATGCTGCATTCTACACTAAAAGGAGCGCTCCGCGAATCTCCACGAAGATCGGAGCGCGATCTTTGAAGGGGCCGGCCGGGACGGACGGCCCTCGGCTCGCTGTGACGGCCGGCTCGGCTTGAAACGGCCCGATCATTCTCCCGTACTGGTTCGATACCATCATCCGGGATGATCATGCTCCTCCTGCTCTCTGCACTGCTCGCCGCCCCGCACGCTCCCACACTCGCGCAAGACTCCTCGTTCCGGAACGCGGCGCTCGGATCGCTGGTGGCGGCGGAGCGCGCCTTCGCGGCGATGGCCGGCAGCTCCGGGACCAGGACCGCCTTCCTTGCCAACCTGGCCGATGACGGGATCGTCTTCGGGCCCCGTGCAACCAACGGCAAAGCCTACTGGAGGGCGCGGCCGAACCGACCGAGCGTTCTCGCCTGGGCTCCCGCCCTGGCGGACGTCTCCCTCGATGGCGATCTCGGCTACACGATGGGCCCGTGGACTTTTCGTCCCGCGCGGGACAGCGCGGTGGTTGCGAGCGGGACCTTCGTGACCCTCTGGAGGCGGACCTCCGCCGGCTGGCGGGTCGCCCTCGATCTCGGCATTTCGCACGACAGCGCGTCGTCCTGGCCCACGAAGGTCGCGTTCCCGATCGCGCCGGCGGCGCGCCGCTCCGCTGGTCCGGCCATCCGCGACTACCTGCGCCATCTGGACTCCCTCGGCCGCGGCACGGCGAACGAAGCAACGACCTTCCTCCGTGAAGGTCACCCGCCGACGCGGGGGCATCCCGCCGCCGTGGACCGGGGGCGCCTCATCCCTGAAGGGGGCGCGGTGGCCACCTCAGGAGATCTGGCCTACACTTTCGGCGCAGTGGGGAGTTCTGGGAGGGAGAGCTATCTGCGGATCTGGCGGCGGGAGCGGGCGGGACATTGGCTTGTGGTGCTCGATCGCCGAGGCTAGTCGCCATCCCCTTCATCCATCGATCGCCGGAAGCGCTCCAGCTCGCGGCGATTTTTTTTCGTGGGGCGCCCCTTCTCCATCTGGAATGCCGAAACGGAGTTCGCGGCGAGCTGGGCGGCGAGCCGCTCCCGCGTTTCGCGTCCTTTGGCGTCCTCCTCGTAGAGCGTCACCGCCACCTTGGCGGGACCGCGGCGTTCGGAGAGTTCCCGCACCGTGAGGCGGAACTCGTAGGGCCCCTGGCGGATGCGGACGTCGTCGCCGAGCTGGATCTGTTTGGCGCGCTTGGCCCGATCGCCGTTGACCTGGACCTTGCCGCCGTCGATCGCCTCGGCCGCCAGCGCACGGGTCTTGTAGAACCGCGCCGCCCAGAGCCACTTGTCCAGCCGTATGCGTTCAGAGGATGGCGTCATTGTGCAGCTTCCGCTCAGGGGGAGAACAACGACACCACGGAGACACGGAGGGCACGGAGAACTGCCAATTGTTGTGGTCTCGCGAACGGAGTCCAGTGCACAAGACCACACAACCTTCTCTTCCTCCGTGCTTCCTCAGTGTGCTCCGTGCCTCCGTGGTGTGTTGGTTCTTCGCTATTCGAACAACATCGGAAGCTCGGCCACATCCAGCGGCCGCGCGGTGGGGAGGAGCCCGCCGAGATAGGCCGCCTCGCCCAGGAGCGATCCGGGAGTGCGCCCCTCCGCGCGGTGATCCCTGAGCGCCTTGGAGAAATCTCGCTTGCTGAGCTTCCGGCCGCTCGCATCCACCACCAGGGGATGATGGAAGAAGGCCGGCGGCGCGCTCCGCCCCAGGAGCCGA
>JBIOIC010000033.1:0-13231 GCA_044449625.1 Gemmatimonadales bacterium
GCCGACGTGCTGGCCCAGGCGCGCGCGCTCACCGCGCCAGGAGATGCCGTGCTCCTCTCTCCGGCCTGCTCGAGCTACGACATGTTCAAGAACTATGAAGATCGCGGGGCGCAGTTCCGTGCCGCCGTGGAGGTGATGTGAGCGCCCCCGGCGCCCGTCACCCCGGCGAGCTCCGCTGGGAGACCCGGCTCCTCGCGGTGGTGACCGCCATCCTGGTGGTGTTCGGAATCGCCACGAGCTACGGCGCCGCGAGCCTGGTAACCAATCACGCCGGCGCCAACGTCGGGCTCTCGTTCGCCGTGAAGCAGCTCTCCGGTGCCGCGATCGGCGGGATCCTCCTGCTCATCGCCGCGCGGATGGACTATCATCGCTGGCAGCAGCTGGCCTGGCCGCTCCTCGCAGTGACCATCCTCTCCCTTCTGATCCCGATCCTTCCGTTCACCCATCGGATCGCCCCCATCATCCACGGCGCGCGGCGCTGGGTGGACATCGGTCCGCTCAACTTCCAGCCCTCGGAACTTGCCCGGCTCGCCATCGTGGTCTGGTGCGCCATGCTCGCGGCGAAAAAGGGGGAGCAGCTCCGGGAGTTCAAGAAGGGGGTACTCCCCTTTGTGATCGTCGCCGGTTTTGTCTCGCTCCTCATCCTGCTGGAGCCCAATCTCTCAATGGCGGTGCTGGTCGCCTTTCTCTGCGGCGTGGTTCTCTTCACCGCCGGGGCCAAGATCGGCCACTTCATGCTGCTGGGCGGCGTGGGGGTGGTGCTGGTCTGGCACAAGATCGTGGACACGCAGTATCGGGCCGCCCGGTTGATGACCTTCCTCAACCCCGGTGAGGCGTCGAACCAGGCCAGTTTCCAGATCACGCAGTCGCTGGTCGGGATGGGATCGGGGCGCCTGATGGGAGTCGGCTTCGGTGAGGGCCAGCAGAAGCTGGGCTACCTCCCGTTCGCCTATTCCGACTTCCTCTTCAGCACCATCGGAGAAGAGTGGGGCTTCATCGGGGTGTCGGTGGTGGTGCTTCTCTTCGGCCTCTTCGTCTGGCTCGGCTTCCGGATTGCGCGGACCGCGCCGGACCCCTTCGGCCAGTACCTCGCGGTCGGAATCACCAGCGCGGTCGGGATTACCGCCTTCCTTCATATGGCGGTGACGCTGGGGCTGATGCCGACCACCGGACTGACCCTGCCGTTCATGTCGTACGGCCGGTCGAGTCTCGTCATCACCCTGCTGGCGACCGGGATCCTGCTGAGCGTGGGACGCCAGCGGGGGAAGGTGCCGGCAAAGGGGAGGGGTGGACGGTGAACAGTGAACGGTGAACGGGAGCAGTCTGAGGAGAGACGGAGGTCCAACGACCAGCGACCAATGACCAACGACCAACGACCTCTGACCGGCACTCAATGACCCACGACTCGCGACTCACGACCCGCACCATCCTGATCGCCGGCGGCGGGACCGGAGGCCATCTGATGCCGGCGCTCGCAATCGCCAAGGCGCTCGTCGATGCAGGGGCCGATGTCGTGCCGGTCCTGCTCGGTGCGGAACGCGGGGTCGAATCGTGGCTGCTTCCACAGCGGCACTATCCATATCATCTGCTCCCGATCCGGCCTCTCTTTCGCCAGCGCGTCTGGCGGAACCTCGCCCTCCCCTGGAGCCTCGTCCGCACGGCGCTCCAGCTCCGGCGGATCTTCGCCGAGCGGCGACCCAGCCTCGTCATCGGCACCGGGGGCTACGCCTCGGCGCCGGCGGTCTGGTGGGCCGCCCGCCGGCGCATCCCCACCGCCATCCAGGAACAGAACGCCAGTCCCGGTCTCGCCACCCGGATGCTCGCGGGGCGGGTGGATCAGATCTATCTCGGTCTCCCCGAGGCGAGGGTCCGCCTCACGCCCGGCCCGCACACGCAGGTCTTCGATACCGGCAATCCGATCACGCCGCCGGAACCCGGTCGCCGCGCCGCGGCACGGCTCCGATTCGGGCTCACCGGGACCGAGCGGGTGCTGTTGGTGACGGGGGCGAGCCAGGGCGCGGTGCCGATCAATCAGGCGGTCGCGGGATGGCTCGCGGCTGGCGGGAGCCAGGGGATGGTGGTGCTCTGGGCGACGGGGAAGGGGAGCTACGAGCAATTCCGTCACCTGCATCGGCCGCCGGCGGTACAGGTCTTCGACTTTCTCGATCCGATCGCCGATGCCTACGCGGTGGCGGATCTCGCGGTGGCACGGGGCGGGATGATGACTGGGGCGGAGCTCTGCGCCTGGGGCATTCCGTCGATCATCGTGCCACTCCCCTCCGCGGCGGACGACCATCAGACGGCGAATGCCGTGGCGCTCGACATGGCCGGCGCCGCCCGCCATCTCCCCCAGCGGGAACTCAACCCGGCGTCGTTCGGCCTGGTGGTCGGCGAATTGATGGCCGACGGTCCTCTCCGCTCGGCAATGGCCGCTCGCGCGCTCCAGCGTGGCCGGCCGCACGCCGCGGCCGACATTGTGTCGCATTGTTTGACGCTTTTGAAGGCCTGAAGCTCTTTCGCAACTGCTGAAAAGAGCTTACATTAGCCTTCCAACCAATGGATCTGTTCTCACCCGTAGACCCCCGCCCGGTGCACTTCATGGGCATCGGCGGAGCCGGCATGAGCGCGCTGGCGCTGATCGCTCGGCGCCGCGGGGTCGCAGTGACCGGGTGTGACACGGATCCGAGCGGTGCCGCCGACGTGGCGGCTCTCGGTGCGACGGTGCTCGCGGGACACAATCCCGCGCACGTCCCGGGGGCCCGCGCGGTGGTGGTGACCGCCGCGATCCCGACCGATCATCCAGAACTGGTGCAGGCCCGGGCGCTCGGCGTCCCGGTGATCCCCCGCAAGCAGGCCTTGGCCGACCTCGTGCACGCCGGACGCGTGATCGGGATCAGCGGGACCCACGGCAAGACCACGACCACGGTGATGATCACCGAGGCGCTCACGGCGGCGGGGCTCGCCCCCACCGGACTGGCGGGCGGCCGGGTCAGTGGCTGGGGCGGGAACGCGAAGCTCGCGGGAGATTCGCTCTTCGTGGTGGAGGCCGACGAGTACGATCAGGCCTTCCTCGCGCTCCATCCGGCGGTCGCGGTGGTCAACAACGTCGAAGCCGATCACCTGGAGTGCTACGGCTCGATCGAGGCGCTGGAGGCGGCCTTCGTCACCTTCGCGGGACGCGCTGAGCGGGTGCTGATCGGCACTGATGATCCCGGCGCGGCGCGGGTGGCGGCGCGGCTGACGGTCCCGGTCTGGCGCTTCGGTCAGGGGGACGCGGACCTCCGCTTGGTGACGATCGATGGCGGGCCGGAAGGTTCGCTGGCGCGGGTGCGGCTCCCCGATGGCCGCGACATCAAGCTGCGGCTCCGGGTGCCCGGGGTGCATAATGTCTTGAACGCCACCGCCGCGCTCGGCGCGGTCTTGGCGCTGGACGGCAGGATCGAGCCGGCGCTTGAGGCGCTGGCGGAGTTCACCGGGGTGGGGCGGCGGTTCGAGCGGCTGGGTGAGGCGCGTGGCGTCATGTTCGTCGATGATTACGCCCATCACCCCTCGGAACTCGCGGCGACGCTGCAGGCGGCGCGCCAGGCCTTCCCTGGACGGCGGGTGGTGGTGGTCTTCCAGCCCCACCTCTATTCCCGGACCGCGCAGCACGGTGAGGCGATGGGACAGGCGTTGGCCGCGGCGGACCTCGCGATCGTGACGGAGATCTACGCCGCCCGGGAAGAGCCGATCCCCGGTGTCAGCGGCCGCCAGGTCGCCGATGCGGTGACCCGGACCGGCGGCCGGTCAATCTTCGAGCCGCTCCGTGATCGGGTGGAGGAGCGGGTGGCGGCGGAGGTCCGGAAGGGCGATGTCGTGCTGACGCTCGGCGCCGGTGATGTGACCCGGATCGGCCGGGATCTGGTGGGTGCATGGCGCGCTTCCTGAAGCCGGGTTGGTTGGTGCTCTACGCCGTGCTGCTCGGCGGGGGAGTCTGGTTCGGCGCTCCGCGCCTGTTGCGCCGGGTCGACTTCTTCCGGGTCCGGCGGGTGGAACTGGTGGGACTCGTGTCGCTGGCCGCGCCCGATGTGTTGCGGGCGCTGGCGGTGCCGAGCCGGGAGAACCTCTTCGATGATCTGCGGCCGATCAGTGCGCGCGCGGCGCGGATCCCCGGAGTGGTGCACGCCGAGGTGAGCCGCCGATTGCCGGGGACGCTCCACGTCGAGTTGCAGGAGGCCGTACCGGTGGCATTGGTGCAGGGACGGAACGGGCTCGTGCTGATGGACGCCGAGGGCAGGGTCCTCCCGTTCGATCCCGCCGTGGCGGCTCCCGATCTGCCGGTGGCCACCCACGCCGATTCACTGGTGGGGGAGCTCCTCGGCCGGGTCCGGGAGGCCGATCCCGGCCTCTTCGATCAGGTCACCGTCGCGGCGCGAAACGGAGATGACGTGGCACTGGATCTCGGCGGCCGGCGGTACTGGTTCCGGCCCGACGCCTCGGTGGAGACCATCCGCGCGGTGACGGCGGTGGCGCAGGACCTCACGCGGCGGGGCCGCGCGTTCAAGGAACTCGACGGCCGGTTTGCCGGCCAGGTGATCGTGCGATGGGGGACCGTGTGAGCACTGCGCCGCAACGGCTGGTGGCCGCGCTGGATCTGGGTTCCACCAAGGTGACCGCGGTGGTGGCCGAGATGACCGGTGACGCCCGGCTGCCGGGGGCGAAGATCCTCGGCGTCGGGGTCGAGCGGAGCGGTGGAGTGCGCCGGGGCGTGGTGCGCGACATCGAGGAGACCACCCGCGCCATCACCAAGGCGATGCGCGACGCTCAGCGGATGGCCGGCGTCGAAGTGGGCTCGGTCTATTGCGGTGTGGCGGGAGAGCACGTGGCGGGCCGGACCACCAAGGGGCTCGTCTCGGTGACGGGGAGCGAGATCCGCACCAACGACGTGGCGCGGGTCAACGATGTGGCGAGCAACGTCTCCTTCGGGAGGGATCACGAGCTGCTCCACGCCATTCCTCAGGACTACCTGATCGACGAGCAGTCGGGGATCAACGATCCGATCGGGATGACCGGCTCCCGCCTCGAGGCCGAGGTGTACCTCGTCACCGTGCTCGCAAGCGTCCCGCAGAACCTCAGGAAGTGCGTCGAGCGCGCCGGGTTCAAGGTCGAGGAGTTCGTGCTGGAGCCGCTTGCCGCCTCGCTCGCCGTGCTCACCCCCGACGAACTCGAGCTCGGCTGCGCGCTGGTGGACCTGGGGGGCGGAAGCACCAACGTCGCCATCTTTCAGAACGGCAAGATCCGCCACACGGCATCGCTGCTCTGCGCCGGAGGCCACGTCACCAGCGACATCGTGCATGGACTCCAAGTGACGCAGCAGGACGCCGAGCGGTTGAAGGAACGTTTCGGGGCGGCCTACGAGCCGCTGGTCCCCGAGACCGACGTGCTGGAGTTGCCGAGCACGCCGGGCCAGGGACCGCGGAACGCGGCCCGGCGGGTCCTCGCCCACATCATGCACATGCGGTTGCAGGAGGTCCTGGAGTACGTCTGGGACGAGATCACCCGGGCGGGCTACCAGCAGCGTCTCCCCGCGGGCATCATTCTCACCGGCGGGGGCGCCCTGGCCCCAGGCGTGATCGAACTGGCGCGTGAGGTCTGCGCGGTGCCGGTCCGGGTCGGAATGCCGGGGCAGGGGCTTTCGGGTCTCGCGGACAGCGTGGAATCGCCGCGGATGACGGTGCCGGCGGGGCTGGTGCTCTACGGCGCCAGGCAGGTGGCGCTGGGCAACGTGTTCGGGATGGGAGGCCGCCGCGGCAACGCGTCGGTCGAAAAGATACTGGCCCCGGTCAAACAGTGGCTGCAGGATTTCTTCTGAGTCGACCCGGAGGGGACGGCCTATGAATTTCGAGCTCGAGGAACCGGTCGCGCAGAACGCGAACATGAAGGTCCTCGGCATCGGCGGGGGCGGCGGGAACGCCGTCAACCGGATGATCGAAGAGGGTCTGCGCGGTGTGCAGTTCATCTCGGTCAACACCGACGCGCAGGCGCTCGCCGCCTCCAAGGCGGACGTCAAGGTGCAGATCGGCAAGAAGCTCACCCGCGGGCTCGGCGCCGGTGCGCGCCCCGAGATCGGCCGTCAGGCGATCGAGGAGAGCCGGGACGAGATCCTGCAGGTGCTGCAGGGCGCCGACATGGTCTTCGTCACCTGCGGGATGGGCGGCGGCACCGGCACCGGAGCGGCGCCGATCATCGCCCAGTTGGCGCGGGACATCGGCGCCCTGACCGTCGGCATCGTCACCAAGCCGTTCCTCTTCGAGGGCCGCAAGCGGATCCGGCAGGCCGACATGGGCATCGCCGAGATGCGGAAGAACGTCGACACCATGATCGTGGTGCCGAACGAAAAGCTCCTCGCCGTGGTGGGGAAGCAGATCCCCTTCCAGCAGGCGCTCAAGAAGGCCGATGAGGTCCTGCTTCACGCCACCCAGGGCATTTCCTCGCTGGTGACCAACACCGGCATCATCAACGTGGACTACGCCGACGTCCGCACCATCATGCAGAACGGCGGCGCGGCGCTGATGGGCACCGGGATCGGCCGGGGCGAACACCGTTCGATGGAGGCGGCGCAGCAGGCGATTTCGAGCCCCCTGCTCGACGACATCTCGATCCAGGGCGCGACCGGCGTGCTGCTGAACATCACCGGCGGCGGCGACGTGACGCTCGAAGAGGTCACCCGCATCGCCGAGGTCATCCACGACGCCGTGGGCGACGAGGCCGAGATCATCTTCGGCCACGCGCAGGACCCGGCGATGGAGAGCGAGATACGCGTCACCGTCATCGCGACCGGGTTCGATCGCCAGGTCACCGGCGAGCCGGGGCTGCGCGCCGGATCGGGCGGCGGCGTCTTGAACTTCCCGGTCAAGCGCCCTGCCGCCGTGGTCCCGCCGGCGGCGCCGCCCAAGCCCCGCCCGTCGATGTCGCCCCCGGCCGAAGAGCCCGCCTCCGCGCGGAAGTCGGAGCCGAAGCGCCCGAGCGGCACCGGAGATGACATGGACATCCCCACTTTCATCCGCCGGCAGATGGACTGATGAAGCGGCTGGGGGCGCTCCTTCCCGCGGCCATCATCCTGGCCGCGGTCCTCGCCGCCCTCACCGGGCGCTGGCCTTGGCCGCGACTCCCGAGCGCCCCGCCGATCGTGGTCTCCTCACCCTGGATCACGACGACCGACACGCTCCATCCCGGGGAGACCCTCTCGGGGCTCTTCGCCCGGCACGGCGTCAGCGGCCTTTCGTTCGAGCGCGTGAGCCAGGAGCTCACGCTCGACCTCCGGAAGCTCCGCTCCGGGACCGCCTTCACCTTTCGGCGCACCCCCGCCGCCACCATTCCCTCCCGCGTCCTCTTCCGGACCGACGCCTCGCGCGACCTCGCCCTGCAGCGCGGCGACAGCGGCTGGTACGGCACCGCGGTGCCGATCGACTGGCATCCGGAGACGATCCGGATCGACGGGAGCATCGACAATTCGCTCTACCTGGCCCTCGACGCTCACGTGGCCGACTCCACCCTCGATGCCGGGGAACGGGTCCGCCTCGCCTGGGATTTGGCCGACATCTATCAGTGGCAGGTCGACTTCACCCGCGATCTCCGCGCCGGTGATCACTTCACGGTGGAACTCGAGCGCCTGGTCGCCCCCGACGGGGAGGTCCGCTTTGGCCGGGTCCTGGCCGGCGACCTCGTCATCGACGGCAAGCACCTCGTGGCCTATCACTATGACCGCCCCGATGGCGCCACCGGATTCTATGACGACCGGGGGCTCTCGCTCCGCCGGGCCTTCCTGATGGCGCCGCTGCAGTTCCGCCGGGTATCGTCCAGCTTCAGCAGCTCCCGTTTCCATCCGATCCTCGGTGTCTGGCGTCACCACGAGGGCACCGACTACGCGGCCGACTACGGCACGCCGGTGCGCGCCGCCGGCAACGGGGTGGTGCTCCGGGCCGGACGGTTCGGCGGTTACGGCAACCTGATCGAACTCCGGCACGCCAACGGGATCACCACCCGGTACGGGCATCTCTCGAGATTCGCCTCCGGGGTCCGCGCCGGCGTCCGCGTCACCCAGGGGGAAACGATCGGCTTCGTCGGAGCGACCGGCCTCGCCACCGGGCCGCATCTGCACTACGAGTTCCGGGTCAACGGCGTGGCCCGCGACGCCCGGCGGATGAACCTGGGCACCGGAGAACCAATCCCGGCGGCCGACCGCGCGGCGTTTCAGGCCGAGCGCGGCCAGCTGGCTCTGCTCCTGCACCCGCGCCTTCCCGGCGTGGGGCTCACGGCCGCCCAGCGTTGAACCGGGCCGCGGCGCTCTGCCGCTCCTGCCGTGGAACTTCTTCCTCCCATCGACATCCGCAGCGGCCGCATGATCCGGCTCACGAATAGTGAGGCGGCGGTCAAGGTGGCCTATGAGCTCGATCCGGTCGCCCGCGCCGAGCAGTTGGTCTGGCAGGGCGCGACCTGGCTCCATCTGGCGGACCTCGATCGGGCGCACGGCGATGGCGACAACGCCGAACTGATTTCGCGCATCGTCACCCGGGTCGGCTCCTACGTCCGGATCGAGCTCGCCGGGGGGCTCCGTTCCACGCAGAACTTCAGGGCGGTGCGCGACCTCGAAGTGGCGCGCTACGTGATCGATCCGGTCGCCACGGTCGACGAGCGCGGCATCGAGAGCGCGATTGAGATCCTGGGCACCCATCGCACCGCCATCGGACTCGATGCACGCGGCGGATTCGTAACGCTCGGGGGCTGGACCGAGACCTCGGATATCCGCACCGCCGACGTCGCGCGGCGTGCCTCGGCGGCGGGAATCCGGACGGCGGTCTATCGCGATCTCGCGTGCGACGGGATGCTCTCCGGGCCCGACATCGCCGGCGCGGCGGCGCTGCAGGCCGAGGGGCTCGGTGCGATCGTGAGCGGCGGGGTCGCGAGCCTGGCCGATCTGGTCGCGGCGCGGGAAGCGGGCCTCGCCGGTGCGATCGTCGGCCGCGCGCTCTACGAGGGGCGCTTCTCCCTCGCCGACGCCTTGCAGGCCGCGGCAGGGAGCTGAGCCGGCCGTGATCTTCGCCGTTCTCGCCGCCGCGCTGATCGGCGTTGCCCTCGCCGCGTGGGCCTACCTCCGCTTCGAAGGCCTCGATCGCCGAGCCTGGCCGCTGATCGCCTGCCGCGCGATTGCCCTCGCTGTCCTTCTGCTCCTTATCCTGGACCTCTCCTGCGGCGTGCGGCCATTGGCGGTGCGGCCGCTGGTCCTCCTCGACGGTTCGCTGAGTCTGGACGCGGCCGGAGGGGCCGGTGCCGCTGCCCGCGACTCGGCCCGCGTGTGGGGGATCGTCCGGACTTTCGGGGACGATCGCGACGGCGACTCGCTGATCGATCGCGGTGCCTCCCGGCTTCGTCCCGCCCTGATCGCGGCCTCGGCCCAGGATCGGCCCGTCGTGATCGTGACGGACGGCGAACTCGACGACGCCTCGGATCTCCCGGCCGATCTCCTCGCCCGGGCCCGAATCAGGGTCTTTCCCCGTCGCACCCTCCCTGATTTCGCGGTCATCGATGTCACCGCCCCCGATCGCGTCACCGTCAACGACACGCTCGCGATCGCGGTGGATGTCGGGCGCTTCGGACCCGCGGCCGATTCCGCGACGCTCTCCCTGATGGCCGCGACACCGCTGGGCGCCCGGACGATTCATTTCGGGTCCGCGACCCGCGCCGGCACCTCGTTCCTGATTCCCGCCAGCCGGCTTGGCCCCGGCGATCACCTGCTGCGCGTCACCATTCGGGGTCCCGCGGATGCCGAGCCGCGGGACGATGCCCGCTGGATACTGCTGCGAGTGGCGGAGACCCCCGGGATCGTCGTGCTGGCGTCTCCGCCGGATTGGGACAGCCGCCAACTCTATCGTACGCTGCGGGAGGTGGCCGACCTCCCGCTCCGCGGCTTCGTGCGACTGGGGAGTCAGTGGCGCACGATGGATGCCCTGGCGCCGGTAAGCGCCGGCGCGGTGGCGGCGGCAGCCCGGCACGCCGATCTCCTGGTGATCAAGGGTGACGCGGGCGGCGCGGCGCGTGGAAGTACCGCCCGGGCTCGCTGGCGCTGGCCGAGTGGTGAAGGGGGAGAGCCGATGCTGCCGGGAGACTGGTACGTCACCCTGCCTTCCCTCTCTCCGATTGCCGGGGCGTGGGTCGGCGTGCCGGTCGACTCATTCCCGCCGTTGGTGGAGGTGACGCCGATCGAACCCGCCGACCGCGATTGGATCGGTCTCGCGGCGCGAGAAGGCCGCCGCGGCGCCGAGCGTCCGGTGGTGGTAGGACGGGACGTCGGAGGGCGGCGGGAGCTGCTGGTGGCGGGAGACGGCCTCTGGCGCTGGGCGTTTCGGGGTGGCGCGAGCGAGCAGGGGTACCGGACCTGGGTCGCCGCGTCGCTCAGCTGGCTCCTCGGCGGGACCGATCCTGCCCTCGGACGGGCCCGCCCGGCGCGCCCGGTGGTGCCGCGAGGCACCCCCCTGGTCTTCGAGCGGGTCGGTGGCGCCGCGGCACCATTGGTGGTCACCTGGAGCGGCGATTCCCTCAGGCGGACCGACACGCTCCACTTCGATCCAGCCGGATGGGCGGAGGCGTGGCTCCCGGTCGGCGTGTATCGTTATCGGTTCTCAGACGGAGGTGCCGGCACGGTGGCGGTGGAGCCGTGGTCCCGGGAATGGCTGCCGCGCGCACCGGAGCTGGTGACGCGCGACGGTGCCGAGGCCGGTGCGGCGATCGCCCGCCGGGCGGTACGGGACCGCCTCTGGCTCTTCGTCCTCATCCTCGCCGCGCTGGCGCTGGAATGGACGCTCCGCCGCCGCCGCGGCCTCAGGTGATGATGACGTTCGGACGACTCTCCGATGACCGCTCCGGACTCTGGGCCCGCATCCGACGCCTGGCCCGGACCGATGTAGGCGCGCTGCTCCGCGGATTGAACGCCGCCGATCTCGAGGCGCTGGAACAACTGCTGCTCGAGGCCGACTTCGGCGTGCCGGCCACACTCGATCTGGTCGGGGAACTCGAAGCGGCGGTCCGGACCGGAACGCTCAAGAACGAGGACGATCTTCGCGCCGCATTGGAGGAGCGCCTCACCGCGCTCCTCACCTCACCGGGAGATCCCGGCGCGATCGCGTGGGCGCCGCCGCCGGCGCCGACCATCATCCTCGTCGCCGGGGTGAACGGCGCCGGCAAGACCACCACGGTCGCCAAGCTGGCCGCCCGCTTCGGAGGGGAGGGCCGCCGTGTCCTCCTCGGCGCCGCCGATACCTACCGCGCCGGCGCCATCGCCCAGCTCGAACTCTGGGCGGAGCGGCTGAACGTACCCTGCGTCTCGGGTGCCGCCGGAGGAGATCCCGCGGCCGTCGCCTTCGATGCGATCCGCGCGGCCGGGTCCCGGGGCGCCGATACCGTCATCATCGACACGGCCGGACGGTTGCACACGCAGGACGGGTTGATGGAGGAGCTGCGGAAGGTGGTCCGGGTGGTGGCGCGTCAGGGTCCGGGAGCGCCGCAGGAGACCTTTCTGGTGCTCGACGGGACGGTGGGCCAGAACACGGTGCAGCAGGGACGGGAGTTTTCCAAGGTGCTCGCGCCGACCGGCCTCATCGTGACCAAGCTCGACGGGACCGCGCGGGGCGGGGCGGTGGTGGCGCTGCGGCGCGAGCTGGCGCTCCCCATTCGCTTCCTCGGGACTGGAGAGACGCTGAAGGATCTCGATCCATTCGTCCCCCGCGCCTTTGCCCGGCGATTGATGGGAGATTCATAGCGCCAGGATATCCTTCACCGCGCCGATCGCCCTCGTTCCTCCTCCAACCGCCTGACTGAGCGCCATGGCCACCCTGCGTCTCGACACTCCCATCAAGTTCCTGAAAGGCATCGGTGAAAAGCGCGCCGAGCTCTTCGGGAAGCTGGGCGTGGAAACGGCGCAGGATCTCCTCTGGCATCTGCCGCATCGCTACCTCGACGCGTCGATGGTGACGCCGCTGGCGGAGGCGCGGGTCGGGATGGAGTGCAGCTGTGTCGGCCGAGTGGTGGCCAAGCGGATCGTGCCGACCCAGCGGCTCCGGGTCTTCCGCGCCGTACTGCGGGATGAGAGCGGGCTTCTGGAATGCGCCTGGCCGGGGCAGCCCTTCCTCGATCGCACCATCCACGAAGGTCAGACGCTGCTGGTGACCGGCCCCATCCGGTTCTACCACGGCCGCCAGATGGCCCCGCGTGAGTTCCTCGTGCTCTCGGAGCCGGAGCCCGAGGGAGAGGAGACGCCGCAGTGGACCGGGCGGGTCCTGCCGATCTATCCCGCGACCGAAGGCCTGAGCCACAAGGTCATCCGCGGGCTCGTCAACCGCCATCTCGACGACCTCATCCGTCTCGCGGTCGATCCCTTCCCGCCGGAGTGGGCGTCGGGGCTCGGTCTCCAGTCGCTGCCATCCGCGTTGCGCGCGGTTCATCGCCCCGCATCGGTGGCCGAGGCGGAGGAGGGCCGGCGCCGCCTCGCCTTCGATGAGCTCTTCGACCTGCAGTTGACGCTGGCGCGGGCTCGGCTCCTCGCCAAGCGCTCCCGCGCGGGGATCCGCTTCGAGCCGAAGCGGACCTTCACCAGCGCCCTCCGGGAGTCGCTGCCATTTGCCCTGACCGACGGCCAGAAGGAAGCGGTGCGCGGCATCTTCGCCGACATGGGCGCGCCGGAGCGGATGCACCGGTTGCTGATGGGGGATGTGGGGACCGGGAAGACCGTCGTCGCGCTCTTCGCGATGCTGCTCGCGGTGGAGAACGAGTACCAGGCGGCGCTGATGGCGCCGACCGAACTCCTCGCCGAGCAGCACGCCGAGACCCTGCGCCGTCTCCTGGCGCCGGTCGGGCTCACGCCGGAGCTGCTGCTCGGCCGCCAGAACGCGGCGGAAAAGGCGGCGGTGCGGAAGCGGATCGCGAGCGGCGGGGCCCGGGTGGTGGTGGGCACCCACGCGCTGCTGCAGGAGAATGTCGCCTTCAAACGCCTCGGCCTGGTGGTGATCGACGAGCAGCACCGCTTCGGGGTTGGCCAGCGGGCGGCGCTCATCGGGAAGGGTGCCGCACCCGACGTGCTGCTGCTCACCGCGACTCCGATCCCTCGGTCACTCGCGCTCACGATGTACGGCGCTCTCGACGTCTCCACCCTCAAGGAACGCCCGCCGGGGCGGGGCGAGGTGAAGACCGTGGTCCGGAC
>JBIOIC010000034.1:0-13138 GCA_044449625.1 Gemmatimonadales bacterium
GGGTGGGACCGGCCCTACTGGGACGGATCGGGCCGCACGCCGCCTTCTCGGGGGTTCCGGCGGTCTCGCCGGACTCTGTCACGGCACGCACGGGGATCCACCTGCAGCCGGGGGAGAGGCCGTTCGACGGCTCCGGCACCCCCGCACCCGTTCCCGCCCGGAGGCATCGCGCGAAGGAGCGGTGAGCCGCGGTCAAGCTCTCTTGACACCTTGCCACTATCCAGTAGCTTCCAGAAACGGCGTAACCCGTTGTCATTCCTCACTCTCCATCATCCCCGAGCCTATGGCGACAGCGGCAGCCGGCAATGAACGCTTGGGCGATATCCTCGTCCGAGAAGGGCTGATCAATCGGGAGCAGTTGAACCAGGGGCTGCTCGAGCAGAAGAGCTCGGGGCATCGCCTGGGTTACGTCCTGGTCAAGCTCGGACTGGTGCAGGAACTCGAAGTCACCAAAGTGCTCGCCAAGCAGTACCGGATGCCCGCGGTCGATCTGTCGCGGTTCGAGGTCGATCCCAAGATCCTCAAGCTGGTTCCCGCGGAGCTGGCGCTCAAACAGTCGGTGCTCCCGCTCAAGCGGGAGGGGCGCACGCTCACCGTCGCGATGGCCGATCCGACCAACTCCGGTCTCATCGAGGATCTCAAGTTCATTACGCGCTACGATCTCTTTCCGGTCATCGCCGGGGAGTACACGCTGCGCAACCTGATCGAGAAGCACTACAACTCGGGCGACCAGCAACTGGCCGACCTGCTGAAGGAGATGGAGAGCGGGGAGACCGACGACGTCGAGGTGGTGAAGGAGGAGGACGAGGAGCAGGCCTCCCAGGCGCAGATCGATGACGCGCCGGTGGTCAAGCTCATCAATACCATCCTTACCGAGGCGGTCAAGCGCGGCGCGAGCGACATCCACATCGAGCCGTTCGAGCACGAGATCCGGGTCCGCTTCCGGGTGGACGGCGCGCTGATGGAGATCATGAAGCCGCCGATCAAGATGAAGGCGGCGCTGACCTCCCGGGTGAAGATCCTTTCCCAGTTGAACATCGCCGAGCGGCGGGTGCCGCAGGATGGCCGGCTCCGGTTGAAGATGGGCGCCCGGGTCATCGACTTCCGGGTTTCGACGGTGCCGGTGCTCTTCGGCGAGAAGATCGTGCTCCGGATCCTCGACAAGGGGAACCTGACGCTCGACCTCTCCAAGTTCGGCTTCGAGCCCAAGGCGGAGCAGGACCTGATGCGGAACATCCTGAACCCGTACGGCATGGTGCTGGTGACCGGCCCGACGGGGTCGGGGAAGACGACGACGCTCTACTCGGCGCTCTCCCAGGTCAACAAGATCGACGTCAACATCATGACGGCCGAGGATCCGGTCGAGTACAACCTGATGGGGATCAACCAGGTCCTGGTGCGCAACGAGGTCGGCTTGACCTTCGCGGCGGCGCTGAAGGCGTTCCTGCGGCAGGATCCGAACATCATCATGATCGGCGAAATCCGGGACCTGGAGACGGGCGGCATCGCGATCAAGGCGGCGCTCACAGGGCACCTGGTGCTCTCGACGCTGCACACCAACGATGCGCCCAGTACCATCACCCGCATGATCGACATGGGCATCGAGGCGTTCAACGTCTCCAGCGCGGTGAACCTGGTGGTGGCGCAGCGGCTGGTGCGGCGCATCTGCAAGGGGTGCAAGGCGCCGGCCAGCTACAAGCCGGAGGAGATCGCCCAACTCTTCCCCAATGCCGAGGATGCCAAGGGCGTAGAGTTCATGAAGGGCACCGGCTGCGACATCTGCGGCGGGAGCGGGTATAAGGGCCGGGCCGGATTGTACGAGGTGATGTCCCTCTCGCCCGAGCTGCGGCGCATCATCCTGCGGGGCGGGTCGGTGGCCGAGATCCGGGATCAGGCCGTGTCCGAGGGGATGCTCACCCTCCGGATGGATGGCGTCGTCAAGGTGAAGAAGGGTACGACCACGATGGAGGAAGTCATCAAGGAGACCGCGGCCTAATGGTGAATCTGCGCAGCCTGCTCGAGGAGATGATCGAGCGCGAAGCTTCCGACCTTCATACCACGGCGGGCGAGCGGCCCAAGCTGCGCGTCGACGGCGACATCGTGAACTCGAACTGCGATGAGGTCCTGACGCCGAAGGACACCCTCTCGCTGGCGTATTCGGTGCTGACGGAGAACCAGAAGAAGCGATTCGAGAACGAGAACGAGCTCGACTTCTCCTTCGGGATCCAGAACCTGGCCCGCTTCCGCGGCAACGTGTTCAAGCAGCGGGGTTGCGTCGCGATGGTGATCCGGATGATCCCCTTCAGCGTGCACACCTTCCAGGAACTGGGATTGCCGCCGATCATCGCCAAGCTGTCGGAGCGTCCGCGCGGCCTGGTACTGGTGACGGGGCCGACCGGCTCGGGCAAGAGCACCACGCTCGCCGCGATGATCGACAAGATCAACAAGGAGCGGAAGGGCCACATCATCACGGTGGAGGACCCGATCGAGTTCATCCACCGCCACCAGCAGTGCATCATCAACCAGCGCGAGGTCGGGACCGACACCAAGAGCTTCTCCTCGGCGCTCAAGTACGCGCTGCGTGAGGATCCCGACGTCATCCTGATCGGTGAAATGCGGGACCTCGACACCATCGCGGCGGCGCTCACCATCGCGGAGACGGGTCACCTCGCCTTCGCCACACTGCACACCAATTCGGCGGCCGAGGCGATCAACCGCATCATCGACGTCTTCCCGTCCAACCAGCAGTCGCAGGTGCGGGCCCAGCTGGCGTTCGTGCTGGAGGGGATCATCACCCAGACGCTGCTGCAGAAGGCGAAGGGCAAGGGCCGGGTCATGGCGGCGGAGATCATGGTGGCCACACCCGCCATCCGCGCCCTGATCCGGGACGACAAGATCCACCAGATTTATTCCGCCATGCAGTCGGGGAAGAAGCACGGCATGCAGACGATGAACGACGGGCTCTTCCAGCTCTACACCAACCGCGAGATCGCGGCGGAAGAGGCCCTGCGCGTCACCCACGATCCCGCCGAGTTCCAGCGCATGTGCGGGATCACCCCGACCGAGGATTTGGAACTCGGTTCGGCCGACAAGTCCCCGCGCCCCGCGCTCAAGCGCTAGGCCAAGAAGGAGCCCGCGATGCCGGTTTTCGAATATTCGGCCCGCAACCCACAGACCAACCAGATCCTCAAGGGGACGCTCGATGCCCCCAACAAGGACGAGGCCGCCAAGCAGCTGCGCCAGAAGAAGCTGCTGCTGGTCAACATGCGCGAGCAGCCCAAGAAGCTGAACCTGAACATCAGCTTCGGCGGCGGCGGCATCCCCACGCGTGACGTGGTGATCTTCGCCCGGCAGTTCGCGACGATGATCAACGCCGGCCTGCCGCTGGTGCAATCGCTCACGGTGCTCGCCGAGCAGACCCAGAACAAGGCGTTGGCCCAGGTGGCCCGCGAGGTCGTCTACGACGTCGAGAGCGGCAACACCCTCGCCGACGCGATGGCCAAGCACCCGAAGGCCTTCAGCGAGCTCTTCGTCAATATGGTCGCGGCCGGCGAGGCCGGTGGCATCCTGGATACCATCCTGGGCCGGCTCGCCGGGTTCCTGGAAAAGAACGACGCCCTCGTCCGCAAGGTGAAGGGCGCCATGGTGTATCCGATGGTCATCATGACCGTGGCCGGCATTGCCATCTGCGTGCTGCTCATCTTCGTCATCCCGACCTTCCAGAGCATGTTCGCCTCGGTCAAGATGGAGCTGCCACTCCCGACCCGCATCGTGATCGGGGCATCGCACGTCCTGCTCGGATTCTGGTGGGCCATCATCGTGGCGATCGGCGGCGGGGTGTTCGCGCTCAAGAAGTATTATGCCACCTCCGACGGCAAGAAGCGCATTGACACGATCATGCTGCAGCTTCCCGTCCTCGGCGACCTGATCCGGAAGTCGGCGGTCTCGCGCTTCACCCGGACCCTCGGCACGCTGCTCTCTTCGGGCGTCTCCATCCTCGATGGACTCGAGATCACGGCCAAGACCGCCGGCAACCGGGTGATCCACGACGCCGTGATGTCCTCCCGGCAGTCGATCGCCGGCGGCGAGACGATCTCCGCGCCGCTCGCCAAGTCGAAGGTCTTCCCGGCGATGGTGGTCTCGATGATCGCCGTCGGCGAGCAGACCGGCGGCCTCGACGAGATGCTTTCGAAGATCGCCGACTTCTACGACGACGAAGTGGACGTCGCGGTCGGCGCCCTCCTCTCGCTGATGGAACCGGTGATGATCGTGGTCCTCGGCGTGGTGGTCGGCGGCATGGTCGTCGCCATGTACCTCCCGATCTTCGGGATGATCAACACGGTGCAGTAGGGGGCCGCTACGGCGCCCCGTTGCAGACCAGCCACATCCGCCGCGAGCCCCCGCCGAATCCTGGCGCGGGGCTCGTCGCGCAGGAGGAACCGTGCCGCTCGGCATCCGTGGGCTCCGTCGTACCTTCGCTCCCGCGCTCCACGGCCTGCGGGCCTACTGGGGCACGATGGCGCTGGTGGCCGCCGCCGGTGGCGCCGCCACCGCTGCCCTCCTTCCCGCCACGTCGCTGGTGGGCGGGCCGGGACTGATCCCCCGCGTCTCGCTCCCCCCCGATGCCCCCACCGACTTCGGCATCCTCTGGAGTGTCGAGATGCAGGATCCGACGGCGCTCCATCACATTGGCGTCGTCACCATCTTCCAGCTCCTCCTCGGTGTCGCCGCGGGGGTGCTCGCGGTCGCCTGGCTCACCACCCTCGCGATCTCCGCCGCCCGGGCCGCGGCCCGGTCTCCCGAGATCTCGATCCGCCGGTCGGTCGGTGCGACGCGGCGCCACCTCCTTCTCGCGCACCTGGCCGAGGGAGCCTTCGTCGCCGCGGCGGCGCTCCTCTTCGGCGGTACGATCGGCTGGCTCGCGGGAGGCGCCGCCGCCGCCACTTGGCCCGGCCTGCTGGGCGCGGCCGCCTCGGCGCTCACCCTCACCGCGGCCAGCGCAATCGCCGCAGCGATCATCCTGGGCGCGCTCTTTCCGCTCGCCTACGCCCGGCGGTCGGTTCCGCTGCACCGCGCGAGTCCCGGTCCCCTGGGCCTCACGGTCCCCGCCTTCCAGCTTGGCCTCTCCCTCACCGTTCTCGTCGCCGCCGGATTGCTCTGGCGCGAGGCGGCGCGCCTGACCCATCCCGCCGCCGGGCCCGTCGCCGACAGCGTACTCTTCCAGATCACCGCCGCCAAGGATTCCGCACCTCTCGACCGGGCGGCGGCGTACGCACGGCTGCTGCGGCAACTGGGTGCGACGCCGGGAGTCGCGGCGGTGAGTCTCGCCAATCGCGGAGAAGTCATCGGTGCCGGAGTGGCGGACCGCGCCATCGCTCGCTGTGGCAGCGGCTGCATGTGGGGCGCCCGGCAGCCGGTCCGCGCGATGCACTACCTGGTGAGCGCCGATTCCTTCCGGGCGGTCGGGCTCAAGCTGCTGGCGGGCCGCGCCTTCACCGACCGGGATGACGGAGACGCACCGAAGGTGGCGGTGGTCAATCAATCCTTTGCCCTCCTTCATTTCCACGATGGCGACCCGATCGGCCATCAGATCGAGATCGGCCGGGGACTGCACAACATCTACACTGTCGTCGGCGAAGTGGAGGACCGGCCCCCCGCGGGGATCGGCGGCGGTTTGGCTCCCCGGAACGTGATCTATCTGAGCGTCCTGCAGCACCCCGCTCCCGCCGTCGAGCTGCTGGTCCGGGCCGTCGATCCTTCCCGCCTCACGCAGCTTCCCCTCGCGGCCGATGTGCGGACACTCCTAGGCCCCACCGCCGGTGAGATCGTCCGTACCACGCCGGCAAGCGTTGAAGCCGCGGAAGCGGCGCCGCTCGCCTGGTTTGCCAGGCTCTTCGCGCTCGAAGGGTGGGTGATGCTCGCCATCGCGACGATCGGCACCTTCGTGACGATGCGGCAGTGGGTCGACTCGCTGCTCGCCGAGCTCGGGCTGCGCCGCGCGGTCGGCGCCCGGCGGTGGCAGGTGATCGGCTATGTGCTGGCCCACGCGGCGGCGGTCGCGGTCGTGGGGCTCACCTTCGGGCTGCTCTTCGGACTCGGTGTCTGGGGCACGCTGCAGAACGTGATCGCCGGGACCCCGGCCTGGGACGGCCAGCTGGTGCGCGGGGCCGCGGCGTTGCTCGCGCTGGCGACGCTGGCCGGCGCCCTCTGGCCCGCCTGGCGCGCCGCGTACGCCGCCCCGGCGCGGTTGGTGGGCACGGCCTAGCTCGCGCCGCTCTCCGGAATGCGCGAAGGGACTACTGCCGTGGCGAGCTGCCAAGGCCGAGGATTACGCCCGGGCCTACGCCGGCGCCACCGTGGCCATCAACATCCATCACCGCACCGCCGCAGCCTGGATCCTGCCATGACCTGCCGCGGCTGCAATCAGCACGTATTCGAACTGGCTGGCATCGGCGCGCTCCAGATAGTAGATTTCTGGCCCGATCTCGGCGCCCTGTTCTCTCCCAGCGATGAGCTGTTGGTCTACCACGACGGCGATGAACTCTGCGCAATGCTCCGCCGGGCGGCCTACGATCAGCCCTACCGGGACGTCATCGTGGAAGCCGGGCGCCGCTGCGCGCTGCGCGAGCACACCTATATGCATCGCATGCACATTCTGAGCGACCTGCTTCCCGGTACCAGGCCGTGACCGCCCCGCCCCAAATCATCGTTCTGACTCCGGTCCGGAACGAGGCCTGGATCCTCGATCGGTTCCTCTCCGTCACCAGCCGCTTCGCCGATCAGATCGTCATCGCCGATCAGCACTCCACCGATACCGGCCGGGCCGTCGCCGCCCGCTACCCCAGAGTCACCCTGATCGACAATCCTGCCGCTGGCTACAATGAGGCCGAGCGCCAGTTGCTCCTGCTCGAAACCGCTCGCCGCCTGGTGCCTGGGCCGCGAATCCTGTTGGCGCTGGACGTCGATGAACTGCTGGCGGCCGACGCACCCGGCTCGCCCGACTGGCAGCGGATGCTGGCGGCTCCGCCGGGAACGGTGCTTGGCCTGGAGCGGGTCGATCTGCTGCATGATGACCGCCGCGTCATGCGCCACGGGCTGTGGACCGCCCTCGGGTACGTGGACGATGGTGCCGCCCACCGGCCGCTGCTGATCCATAGCACGCGGATCCCAGCCCCCCCCGATGCCCCGATTCTCGCGCTGCCCGGGATCAAGGTGCTACACTACGCCTTGGTCCGTCCCGGAGCGGTGGCCGCCAAGTCGCGCTGGTATAGCGCGCTGGAAAATTGCTTGGGCACCTGCGCCAACCCGCTCAAACGGAGGGCCCGCTATCACGACATGATGGACTTTGCGGGAACGGCCCGGATCGAGGACGCCGATCCCGCTTGGTTTGCCGGCTGGGAGGCCGCTGGCATTGCGATGCATGGAGATCGCGAAGAGCCGCTCTACTGGTACGACCTGGAAGTCCTTCGTCTCTTTGCAGAGCACGGCCCCCGGCGCTTCTGGCTCGACGATCTCTGGCAGGTCGACTGGGAAGGACTACGGCGGGAGGCGGCTGGCCGCGGCGCCACGGGGTTGCCCTCAGCACCGATCGAACCGCCCCCTGCCGCTCTGCGAGGCCTGCTCCGGCTGATCGACCCGCCCTACCGGGCGCAACGCGCGCTCAGGGCCAGGATCGCTCCGCGGCATCGGCGTGAACGGCAGCGGCGGAGGTTGCCGCCATTGGAGCGCTAGGTGTAGTTGATGAAGACGTTGTTCACCGCCGCCCGGCCAGTCCCACTCAACGCGCCGGTGAGAGCGGCTCCAGATGGTCGAGGATCTCGAAGAGATTCTCCTTCAGGACATACCCGGCCGCTCCCGCCTCGGCCGCGGCGATCTGGAGCGCCGGATCGGCGTGTTCAGTCACGATCAGCACCCGCGCGTCGGCGTGAGCCGAGCGGATCTGGCGCGTCGCCGCGATCCCGTCGAGCCGCCGCATCGCCACGTCCATCAACACCCAGTCGGGCGAGAGTTCATCGTAGCGGGCCACCGCCTCATCGCCGTCGGTGCATTCGTGCACCCGCGCGCCGAGGGGGGCCAGGAGGGCCCGGATCATCGCCCGCATCCGGCTGCTGTCGTCCACGATCAGGATATCCACGTCGGCCGCCTTGAGTGTGTCGCGGTCCAAAGATGCCTCTCCGACGCTGGCGGGCCATCGGGGCCAGTACCCATCTGAACTGGGGGTGAACCCCCACATCCTCTATCCCAGCGCTGTCCGGTGCTCCAGGGCGAACCGAACCAGGGCGTTGGTACCCGAGAGACCGAGCTTGGCGCAGATGTGCGACCGGTGGTTCTCGATCGTCTTGGGGCTGGAGCCGAGTTCGGCGGCGATCTCCTTGGTCGTCAGGCTCCGCGCGATCCGCCCGAGCACCGCCCGCTCGGCGCGGGTGAGCTCGTCGAGCCCGGGGATGCTGCCGGGGGCCACCGCGCGGGGGCCGTCGGCGCGCGGTGCCAGCAGCAGGTGCGACGCCGTGGGGCTCAGATAGGTCCGCCCCTCGGCCACGAGATGCACGCAGGCGACAATGTCGCCGACGGCGTTGTCCTTGAGGACATACCCCTTGATCCCGAGGTCCAGCGCGCGCTGCAGGAGATCGGCCTCGGCGTACATCGTGAGGAGGATGGGGATGGTCGGGAGTCCTCTTTCGCGGATCGCCTCCGCCACCTGTGGCCCGGTCAACTTCGGCATATCGACGTCGAGGATGGCGAGCCTGGGGCGGAATCGTTCGATGGCGGCGAGGGCCGCCTCACCCTCCGCCGCTTCGGCCACTACTTCCAGCTGCGGCTCGGCCCTGAGGACTTCGGCCAGGCCCTTGCGGAAGAGCGGGTGGTCGTCGGCGATGACGATCGTGAGCCCGTCGCTCATGGCCGCTCCGGGGTGATGGGGATACGGACCACGAGCGTGGTGCCGGCGCCCGGGGCGGAATGGAACTCGTGGTCGCCGCCGAGGAGGTGGATCCGCTGTGTGATCCCGGCCAGGCCGAATCCCGCAGGGTGGTCAGTGCCGCGGCCGTCATCGCTGATCGTCAGTCGCACTGTGTCGCTTTCTCGAAGGAGGGCGATGTGCGCCTCCCGCGCCCCGGAGTGCCGGATGACGTTGGTGACCCCTTCCTGTACGATGCGAAAGAGGCTGATCTCCGCTTCGGGAGGGAGCGCGCCGTCCACGCCGTCCACGTCCACCTTGAAGAGAATCCCGGACCCGGCGGCGGCCCGCTCCACCGCGCCACGGACAGTGGCGGCCAGGCCCAGCCGGTCCAGCTGATAGGGGCGAAGGTCGTGCGCGATGGTCCGGGTTTCATTCAACGTTTCGGACGCGATCTCCGAGATCTGCTCCAACTGTTCCCGGGCCGCGCCGATCGCGTCGGGGGAGCGGAGACCGAGCACCGCGCGGTTCTTCATCACCAGGATCCCCTGGCCCACGCTGTCGTGAAGTTCGGCCGCGATCCGGCGGCGCTCCTGTTCCTGCCCTTCGAGGAGCCGGCGGGAAAACTCCCGCTGAGCGGCGGTCTGGGCCCGGGCATGGGCCACGCGCCGCCGCATGAGCAGCAACACGGCGCCGGCCGCGAGGATCAGGGCCGCGAGTCGAAACCACCAGATCATCCAGATCGGCGGCTGTACCGTGAAATCGAGCGCGGCCGGCGCCGGGCTCCAGATGCCGTCGCGGTTGGCCGCGGCCACCTCGAAGCGGTAGCGCCCGGGGGGGAGACGGGAGAAGTAGGCGGTACGCCGGGTGCCGGCGTAGGTCCAGTCGGCATCGCCGGCGAAACGATAGCGGAAGGCGATCCGCTCGGGGACGATCGACTGGAGCCCGGTGTAGGTGATGTCGATGTTGCGGGTGCCGGGGTCGAAGAGGAGCGGCGCCGATGCGCCGGTGCCGGGCGGGATGGATCGGCCGTCCACATCGAGCCCCTCGATGACGGACCGCGGCGGGGTGGCTGACGCGGCGACCCGGGATGGGTCAACGATGGCGACGCCGTGCAGCGTGGGGAACCAGATCCTGCCGTCGGGGGCCTTCCAGGCGTTGGGAGAAAACCCGCCGTTCGTCTCCGGATTGATGAGCCCATCGGCGGTACCGTACCCCACTGCGTGGACCGCACGGACCTGGCCGTCGGCGAAATCGTTCAGCTCCCGCAGGCTCACCCGGGCGATGCCGTGGTTGCCCGTGGTCCACAAGTAGCCCCCGGCGTCCTCGGTGATGGAGGAGACCACATCCTCATAGAGGCCGTCGGCGGCGGTCATGGTGACAAAGCGTCCGTCCTTCAGGCGCGACAGGCCGCCACCGTACGATCCGAACCAGAGCGCCCCGTCCGCCGACTCGTGGATGGCGCGGATCGGGCCCTTGGCAAGGCCGTCAGCGGCCCCGAAGGCAATGAAGCGCTTCCCATCGAGCCGAGCGGCGCCTTCTCCGGTGCCGAACCACATCACACCGGCGCGGGTCTCGGCGATCGTCTTGATGTCGTTGCTCGGTAGTCCATCGGTCGTGTCGTAAGTGATGAAGCGACCGTTGTGCAGCCGGGCCACGCCGCCGGCCAAAGTGCCGGCCCATATTTCTCCCTGATGGTCGGCGAACATCGCGAGTGCCAGCCCCTCCTTCAATCCCTCGGGCGCGCCGTAGGTGCGGGCGAAACTGCCACGCCACGCCACCACCGGTCCGCCATAGGTGCCCATCCAGATCGTATCTCCCGGCCCATGGAGCAATGCCCAGGGACAGCCGTCGACCACACGCGGCTCTCGATGGCCGTCGTAGATGATGGCGCGGCCGTGGTCCAGGACGGTGAGGTTCTGGCAATTCGATCCGATGTACACCCGGCCCGCATCGTCCCCCGCGATCCCCATCGGCAAATTGCTGGAGAGACCGTCGGCCGTGGTGAGCACGGTGAACAGCCGACGCCTGATCCGGAGCAGTCCGTCCACCTCGGTACCGACCCAGGTGACACCACCGCGATCGATGAAGACCGCGCGGACGTGGTAGCTGCTGTCGCCGTTGGGAAGGGGTATCCGGCTGTTGCCGCTGCCATCCGCCTCAAGGGTCATCATTCCCCGAGACGCGGTGGCGATCCAGTAACCCCCGTCACTCCGTGGGGTGATGAAGGTGGCAAAGCCGCGCCGGATCGATTCCGGGGGGTGGATGCGGAGGTATCCCTCCGGGCCCGGGACCACGAAACCGTCGGCGGTGCGCCAGGCGACCAGACCCGGCTTGCCGTCGACCGGCAGCGGCGACACCGCCCCGGCGACGGTCTGGCCCCTTCCCGGTGCCGGCACGGCTCGATCGGCCGGTGTGAGGTGGGTCGGCGCCGCACCCCAGCGGCCGAGCCAAGCACCGCCCTGGCCGTCAGGGATCGCGGAGTAGACGCCGATCCCGGCATCGCCGGTGATGGGTATATGGTCCGGATGTCCGTCGTGCCAGCGGACCACGCCCTGATGATCCATCGCCAGCCAGATGTCACCATCGGGATCGCAGGTGACATCCAGCACAGCGCCGGGGGGGAGTCCGTCGCGGGTAGTGTAGCTCCGGAATGCACCTTGTCCGTAGCTTCCGAATCCGTCCTCGGTGCCGATCCAGAGGGTGCTGTCGGGGGATACGCAGAGTGCAAGGGCCCGATCGGAGTGGATGCCAGGGTAGCGCGCGGCGGAGTAGGTGGTGAAGGTGACGCCGTCGAAGCGGACCAGGCCGCCAAAGGTGGCGAGCCAGAGGTACCCGTCCGGCGTCTGGGTGATCGCGTTGACCGTGTTTTGGGGGAGCCCCGTCTCCGCCGTCCACCGGTCCACCACGTAGGCGCCGCCCCGCGCCTGCTGGCCAGCCACCGGGGCCGCAAGCAGGAGGATGGGGACCGCGAGATGCGGGAAGCGGGGGAAGATGGGGAGTCGGGGCATGGGTCCGGGTCGGGGAGTCTATCGCCTCAGACAGGATAGGGCCATCGACGGGGGAGCGTATGGGGGCGAACCCCCATGCGAGTGGGGGAAGCCCCCCGGAAGAGGCGGGGGTTGCCGCTCATGTTGCGGATCGGGCCGAATCGTATCGTTGGACCGTTCGACGATGCGGTTCGGCCCGACCATCCTCAGGAGCGACGTATGCGGCGCCTCGGTCTGTTGTTCGCGGTCCTCGCCACGGCCCTTGCGGCCTGCAATAATGACCCCTCCCCCACGGTGACGCAGGACGGGACCAACATCACCAAGCTGGTGGATTCCTCCGGCAAGTACCATGAGGGGCCGGTGTCCACCGACAGCACAGTGACTGCCGTCGACACCACCCAGACCTCGCGGCTGGACAGCATCAACAACCTCATCACCGACACCACCTGGGTGGAGCAGACCATTCACGTGAGCGCCGCCGACAACCCCGATCAGTTCATGATGTTCGATCCCAACGCCTCGACCCTCTGGCCCGGCAACCTGATCCAGGGACAGTCCATCGCGAGCGGGGTGCCGCAGTCGGTGCCGGTATCGGACCGGGCGCCCGCGACGGTCTTCCTGGCCATCGTCTCGGGGGATTCGTCCGGCTCCGCCAACAAGATCTTCCGCACCGTGAACCGGCCGTCGGGTTCCAGCATCACCCAGGCGATGAATGACATCCTCTCGGGCTACCACGGCGGCACGCCGGCCAAGTACAGCTTCTCGATGGAGCAGGCCTATTCGGCGAGCCAGATCAACTTCACCCTCGGCTTCGGCTACACCGGGCCCGCGGCGAACGCGACGGGATCGTTCGGCTTCGCGATGAGCAACGCCAAGTCGCGGTACGTGGTGCGGCTGACGCAGCAGTACTTCACCATGGCGATGGACGACCCGCAGGGGGCGGCCGGTGTGTTCGGGTCGAGCGTCACGGCGGGCTCTCTGGCGCCCTACGTCGGCAACGGCAATCCGCTCTGCTACATCTCGAGCGTCACCTACGGCCGGGTGTTCTACCTCATCTATGAATCCCAGGCCTCCTCGCTTCAGCTGCAGCAGGCGCTGAGCTTCGCCTACAACGGCGGGGTGGCGTCGGGCAGTATCACCGATACCGCTTCGTTCAACCAGGTGATGTCGCAGACCCAGGTGCAGCTCTTTCAGCTGGGCGGCGATCCCGGCGCGGGGTTGATGCTCTCGAATCCCACCAACTTCGACAGCA
>JBIOIC010000035.1:0-12937 GCA_044449625.1 Gemmatimonadales bacterium
ACGAAGGAAGACCTGGCCTCCAAGTCGCTCCAGGTCACTGTCCCATCGGACCGCGTCATCGCGGCCGAAGCGCGGGCGGTGGCGCGCTACGCCAAAGGCGCTCGGCTCCCCGGCTTCCGGCCGGGCAAGGCGCCCGAGGCGCTGGTCCGCCGCAAGTTCCAGGACGCCATCCGCCAGACGATCCTCGAAGAGGTGGTCCAGGAGAGCTGGGAGCGGGCCCAGAGCGAGGCGAAATTCAAGCCGGTGGGCCAGCCCCACATCCACGACCTCAAGTGGAACGACCAGAACGTCATCGAATTCGAGCTCCACGTCGACGTACACCCCGAGGTCAAGCTCGAGAAGACCGGCGGCTTCAAGCTGGAGCGCCGGGTTTCCCCGGTGACCGACGAGAAAGTGGCGGAGCAGCTCCGCACCTTGCAGGAACAGAAGGGGGCCTGGCAGCCGATCGAGGGGGAGAAGCCGAAGCCAGGGCAGATGGTGGAGGTCGCCGTCACCAATCTGGCCGATGGCGACACCGCCGAAGCGCAGCCGCATACGCTCATCCTGGGTGAGGGCCGAGCGATCCCCGAGCTTGAGGAGAAGATCATGACCCTCCTCCCGGGCGAGACGGTCGAGGCCGACGTCAAGTTCCCGGCCGATTTCCCCGAGGAAGCCAAGCGGGGCCAGAGCCGCCAGGTGCGGATCCACCTCCGCGAAGTGAAGCGCCAGGAGTTGCCCGCCCTCGATGACGCTTTCGCCCGCGAGGTGGGGGACTTTGACACCCTCGACGCACTGAAGGCAGCGGTACGGACCGATCTCGGGAAGGACGCCGAGCGGGAGGCCGACGCGCGAGTGCGGGAACAGTTGATCGAGCGAGTGGCGGGAGCCAACCGGCTGGAGGCCCCCGCCTCGCTGGTGGGACGGCTGACCCGCGGCTACGCCGAGGCGTACGGGATCCCCGAGGACCAGCTCGAGGCCTTCGCCGGGGAGTTCCAGGGGGCGGCGACAGGCCAGGTGAAGCGCGGGCTCATCATCGACGCGGTGGTCGAGGCCAACGGTCTCGCCGCGACCGAAGCGGAGATCGACGCGCGGGTGGAACAGCTCGCCTCGGCGCGGAACGCGCCCACCGCGCAGCTCTACGCCTCGCTTGAGAAGTCGGGCCGCTTGAAGGAGCTGGAGCGGGCCCTCACCGAGGAGAAGGCGTTCGCCTGGCTCCTGACGCAGTCCACCGTGACCGAGGTGTCGGCGTGACCACGACGGCCAATCTGTATCCGCCCTACATCATCGAGCGCTCCAGCCGCGGCGAGCGCACCTACGACATCTTCTCCCGTCTGCTGATGGACCGGATCGTCTTCCTCGGGTCCGCCATCAACGACGACGTGGCGAACATCATCATCGCGCAGCTCCTCTTCCTCGAAGCGGACAATCCCGAGCGCGACATCTACCTCTACATCAACTCGCCGGGCGGGGTGGTGTCGAGCGGAATGGCGATCTACGACACGATGCAGTTCCTGAAGGCGCCGGTGAACACGATCTGCATGGGGATGGCCGCCTCGATGGGGTCGTTCCTGATGACCGCGGGGACCCCGGGGAAACGGAGCGCCCTCCCCCACGCCCGGATCATGATCCACCAGCCCTCGGGAGGCACGCAGGGCACCGCGTCCGACATCGAGATCCAGGCGCGGGAGATCCTCTACCTCCGTTCCAAGATGAATGAGCTCTACGCCAAGCACACCAACCAGCCGATCGAGACGATCGAGCGGGACATGGACCGGGACCGCTTCATGAGCGCGGAAGAGGCCAAGGCGTACGGCCTGATCGACAATGTGATCGCCCGGCGCACCGACATCCTCCCGGTCACCGGGCCCAAGGCTTGACGCCCCCGGACGGGGGGGGCAACTTCACGGGTGACCCCCCGACCCCCATCACGGTGACCACCATGTCCAACGACAAGCACCTCCGCTGCTCCTTCTGCGGGAAGTCGAAGGATTCGGTCCGGAAGTTCATCTCCGGCCCGTCGGTGTACATCTGCAACGAGTGCATCACCCTCTGCAACGAGATCCTGGCGGAGGATGAGGAGCGCGAGACCGCGGAAGCGATCACCCGGGTCCCCACGCCGAGTGAGATCAAGGACACCCTCGACCAGTACGTGATCGGCCAGGAGCGCGCCAAGCGCACCCTGGCCGTCGCCGTCTACAATCACTACAAGCGGATCAACGCCGGTGCCGCCCGGGAGGGCGATGTCGAGCTCGACAAGTCCAATATCCTCCTGATCGGCCCGACCGGTGTCGGCAAGACACTGCTGGCCCAGACCCTCGCCCGCATCCTCGACGTCCCCTTCACCATTGCCGACGCCACCACGCTCACCGAAGCGGGCTATGTGGGCGAGGACGTGGAAAACATCCTGGTGCGGCTGCTCCAGGCGGGGGAGTTCAACGTCTCCGAGTGCGAACGCGGAATCGTCTACATCGACGAGATCGACAAGATTGCCCGGAAGTCGGAGAACCCGAGCATCACCCGGGACGTCTCGGGCGAACGGGTGCAGCAGGCGCTGCTCAAGATCCTGGAAGGGACTGTCGCCTCGGTGCCGCCCCAGGGGGGGCGGAAGCACCCGCAGCAGGAATACATCCAGATCAACACCAAGGACATCCTCTTCATCTGCGGCGGCGCCTTCGACGGGCTGGAGAAGATCATCCAGGCCCGCACCGGGCGGCAGCAGATCGGGTTCGCCAAGCCGGCCGACGCGCTGAGCAGCCACGACCCGAAGAACCCCTTCGCCGACGTCGAGCCGGACGACCTGCTCCGCTTCGGATTGATCCCCGAGCTCGTGGGCCGGCTGCCGGTCACCGTCTCGCTCGACGCGCTCGATGAGGACGCGCTGGTGCGGATCCTGGTCGAGCCGAAGAATGCGCTCACCAAGCAGTACACCAAGCTCTTCGACATGGAAGATGTCGGGCTCACCTTTGAGCCCGACGCCCTCCGCGCCGCCGCTGTCAAGGCGCTCAAGCGCGGTACCGGCGCCCGCGGCCTGCGCGCTATCCTCGAGATGGTGATGACCGACATCATGTACGACCTTCCGGCGCGCGAGGACGTCCGCGAAGTCGTCATCACGGCCGAATCGATCACCGGGGCCAAGCCGCCGCTGGTGATGACCGAGCGCCCCCGGACGAAGAAGGAAGCGTAGACGCTGGCGCAGGGGCGGAGGGCGTCGGCGCGCACGCCGTCACCACGCTAGTTTCCCCGTATGACCAAGCAGTCTGTTCCCGCCTCCGTTGCTGCGCCTGTGCGCCCCTCCGTCTCTGCGCCGGTGCGCCTCGCCGTCGAATTCGTCGGCTCCTTCCCCGATCCACTTACCCGCCTCGATCCGCCTCTCCCCGAGATCGCCTTCCTCGGCCGCTCGAACGTGGGCAAGTCGACGCTGCTGAACGCACTGGTCGGCCGGAAGGATCTGGCCCGGGTGAGCAGCACCCCGGGGAAGACGCAGACGATGAACGTGTTCCGGGTCGCGGGTCGTGAGTCGTGGGTCGCGGGAGGGGGGCAGGTCGCAGGTCACGGGTCACGGATCGTGGGCCAACAGCGACCCGAGACAGTAGCGCAACCCGCGGCTGACTCACGACCCTACTACCTCATCGACCTCCCCGGGTACGGCTACGCGAAGACGGGCAAATCGGAGCGCAAACGATTCCGCTCCCTGGTCGAACGCTACGTCGCCGAGCGGCCCACGATCGCGGGGGTGGTCTGGCTGCTGGATTGCCGCCGCGATCCCTCCGAGGACGATCTGGTGATGCAGGCACTCCTCGCCACCGCGGGACGGCCGGTCCTGGCGGTCCTCACCAAGGCGGATAAACTGGGACGAGTGGCTCAGCGGGAACAGAGCGAAGTGATCCGGCAAGCGCTCCACCTCGAAGTCGATCAGGTCGAAATGACCAGCGCCAAGGAAGGGCTCGGCCTGGATAATCTCCGGGACAGCATCGCCGCCGCCTTGACCGACGGGGAGGAATCGGATGCGGATGATTGAGCGACGCACGATCTGGCTGGTGGCGGCGGCCCTCCTCGGCTCGGCGTGCGCCACGCAGGCGCAATACGTCGGCAGCGACACCGCCGACCTCCCGCCCGCCGGCCTCGGACGGCTCTCCCAGGACCAGATCTCGATCACCCTCCAGCAGGGCGACCTCCAGATCCGGTTCCTCCCCCTCGATCAACGGGTGCTGCGGCTGCTCGCGCCCGACGGCTATGCCTCGCTCTCGGCGATCCTCGGGTCGAAGCGGGCGGCGGTCGACTCGATCGCGCAGCGCAACGGGATCACCAATCCCGGCGTGGCCCTGGTGACGTTCTTCGCCCAGCGAAGCAACGTGACCTTCCAGCCCCAGGACCTGTTCCTGAACGTCCGCAATCAGATCTACCGCCCGATCGCGATCATTCCCTACTCTCCCGGTTTCTCGAACCAGCAGATTCAGACCCGGGGCCAGGCCAGCGGCTTCTTCGTCTTCGAACTTCCGATCCCGGTGCTGGAGCCGTTTCAGGTGGGATACGGGGGGACCATCTCCACCGGCTGGTCCGACGCCCTTCCGACGATGCAGCGCGAGCGCGACCGGGTCATCCTGCGGTGGCGCCAGCAGAGCCCTGACTCAATGCGCCCCTCGCGCTGACCGCGACGGGCCAAGCCTGACCGCGCCCGGACACGTCGCCGGGCGCTCGTCATCTCCCGGAGGTCCCGTGGTGCATCGCCCCCTTCGTTCCGTCGAAATCCCCGCGCGGGCCGACGCGATCCATGAAAAATGGCTCGGCCAGTTGGCCGAACGCCTGGCCGACCCGCGCGAAGACCGCGCCGAGCTCTGCCGTGAGACGCTTGACGACCTATGGTGGCCGGGCCACGGGAAGTACGAGGATCGCCTGGCCGACCCCGCGACTCCCCTTGCCCAGCGCGCCGCGCTC
This sequence comes from Gemmatimonadales bacterium, assembly GCA_044449625.1. Lineage (GTDB taxonomy): Bacteria > Gemmatimonadota > Gemmatimonadetes > Gemmatimonadales > GWC2-71-9 > CAMLHU01. The sequence continues at coordinate 4,915 of JBIOIC010000035.1, forward strand.
TTCGCCCTCGACCCGCGGAACATCACGCTCGAACCGGAGTACTACGCCGACGTCCACGCCGAACGGTTTGCCCGGGTCAAGCCGCTGCTCTGGCTCTGGTATTCCTTCGATCGCGCTCCCCTCGCGGGACAGGCGGTCGACCTCGGCCTCCGGTTCCGGCGCCTGCTCGCGGGGCATGTCTTTGCGCGCTGCGGAAAGAATTTCAAGTGTTTCCAGCAGGTGGAATTCTCCTACGGGTACCAGATGGAAGTGGGTGATGACGTCGTCGTCCACCGGAACGTCCTCCTCGACGATCGCGGCGGCATCACCCTCGGCGACCGGGTCAGCATCTCCGACTACGCCAACATCTACAGCCATACCCACAGCATCGTGGAACAACGGGACGTCACCAACGCTCGGACCATCATCGAGGAGGATGCCCGGATCACTTACCACGCGACGGTGCTCGCGGGGGTCCGGGTCGGGCGGAACGGAATGGTCGGCGCCAACGCGGTGGCCACCAAGGACGTCCGCCCCTTCCACGTGAACGTGGGGATTCCCGCCAAGTCGATCCGGATCAAGCCCAATGCACCACCGGACGCCTACGTGGCGGAGCGGATCCAGCGCCAGCCGGGGGAGGATCGCTGACACTGGCACTCTGGGGCCTCGCCGCGGCGGCCCTGATCTTCGCGACGGCCGGGGGGTGGTGGGCCGTGCGCGAGGGGATTCGCGCCCGCGGCGTCCTGCGCCAGCGGGACGAGCTCGCCGCCCAGCTCGAACGCCGGATGGGGGAGCTCTTCTCGCTCCAGGAGCTGAGCTACGTCCTGTCGGAGTCCTTGCAGGTCGAGCGGCTGACCGAACAGGTGACCCGCTACGTGCAGCGCTTCCTCCGGGCCGAGGGAGCGCTGGTCGCATTGACGGAGGAAGGCGGCCGGTATCTCCGCGTCACCGCCGCTGAAGGATCGCTCGCCGGTCTCACGGGCCTGCGGGTGAATCCGGGGGAGGATTCGCTGCTCGCGCGCACGGCGGCGCGGGAACGGATCGAACTCGAAGGAGGTTCGGGACAAGGGGTGGCGCTGGTACCCGGATTCCTGGTCGAGACCGCCGCCGCCGCGCCGCTCCGGGCCCAGGGCGTGACGATGGGCGTCGTCCTCGTGGCAGGACGGCCCTCCGGCGCCTTCAGCACCGAAGATCTCTGGGTCCTCTCGACGGCGGCGACCCACGCGGCGGTGGCGCTCGCCAACAGCCGGCTCTTCGGGCAGATCCAGCGCGGGAAGGAGGAGTGGGAGACCGCCTTCGACGCGCTGGCCGAGGGCATCGCGGTGATCGATCGGGACGGCCGGGTGGCGCGCGCCAACCGGGCGCTCGGCCGCATCCTCGATCACGACGTGACGGCGCTGGCGGGGCGCTCCTTCGACGCGCTGGTGGCGGAACCGGCCGCGGCCGCGGCGGGGCTGACGGCGGGACGGACGGAGGTGCGTCCCACGCCGCTGGTGGTGCGCTCCCCCGGGCGGGGGCGGATGCTCCGCCTGACCGCGGCCCCACTCTCCGATGCCTCGGGAAGCAACGCGATGGTGGTGCTGGTCGAGGACGTGACCGACCAGCGGGCGCTGGAGGGCCAGCTCATCCAGAGCGAGAAGATGGCGGCGGTGGGCCAGCTCGTCTCCGGCATCGCGCACGAACTGAACAATCCGCTCACCTCGATCGCCGGGCTCTCCGAACTTCTCGTCGAACAGGCGAAGGTCGCCCCCGAGATCCGGGACCATCTGCGGGTGATCCAGGCGCAGGCGGAGCGCGCCGGGCGTATCGTGCAGAACCTGCTGACCTTCGCCCGCAAGGGAACACCGGAGCGGACCCGCACCGACCTGAACGACGTGGCGACGCGCACGGCGCTGCTGGTGGCCTACGAGCTCCGCCTCCGGGCGATCACCCTCGAGGAGCGGCTCGCGCCCGGGCCGGTGCCGATCCTGGCCGACCGCTACGAGCTGCAGCAGGTGGTGCTGAATCTCCTGACCAACGCGGTGCAGGCGGTGGTGGCGGCGGACCGCGGGGACCAGGGACGCGTGCTGCTGGAGACGACGCGAGAGGAGGGACGGGCGATCCTGCGGGTGACCGACAATGGCGCGGGGGTGCTTCCGGAGCACGCGCCGCTCCTCTTTACCCCGTTCTTCACCACCAAGGAGCCGGGCGAAGGGACCGGCCTTGGCCTCTCCATCAGCTACGGCATCATCGAAGCCCACGGCGGGCGGCTGGAGTACGCCGCGGCGGCGGGGGGCGGCGCCACCTTCTCCATCTCGCTGCCAGTGCAGGCGGCGCCGGTGGCGGCGGGGCGCAGGATCCTGCTGGTGGATGACGACCAGAAGAACGGACGGCTGGTTGCGGCCCTCTTTTCCCGGGAGGGCTACGCGGTCGACGCAGCCCGTACCGGAGAGGAAGCACTCGCCAAGTTATCGCGGGGGACCTACGACCTGATCGTGGCCGACGCCCGGCTGCCGCTCGGCCAGGGAGGGACCTTCGTCACCGCGGTCGTGGCGGAGCACCCCGCGCTCGCCGGCCGGATGATCGCCGCGGTGCCCCGCAGCGCGCCAGCCGCGGCTGAACGGCTGCGGGCCGCCGGGCTCCGCGTGACGCCGCACCCCTATGACCTCAAGGCGCTGCGCGCCGCAGCCGAAGCGCTCCTCGGTCAGTAGCCGGCGGCGCTCGCCGGGTGCCAAGGGAGGACGCTGATCCGCCCGCGCACCCGCGCCACGGTCGCGGCCACATTGCCGGCGGCCCAGTAGTTGTCACCCGCCGCCAAGTCCGGCGCGACGATCCAGGCATCCCGCGCGCCGAGGAAGACGTTCCCCGTCACTGTGGTTCCCCACCCCAGCGAATCCACCACCAACGCCGTCCCCGTCGCGTCGAAGACATTGCCCCGCACTACGGAGGCAACCGTCGCCTCCAGCACCACACCCCGGCCATTCCGGCCGATCGTATTGTCCGCGATGATCGTCCCGCGGCTCGCGACCCCTCCCCCCGGCGCAAAGAGCCTGATCCCGATGTGGCCGCCGAGGACCAGGTTGCTCCGGACCTCATTGTCGCGACCATGTTCGATCGCGATCCCGGCACTCTTGCTCCCGATCACCGTGCTCCCGCGAACCAGGGTATGGGTGGAGTACCCGAGCCAGTAGCCATAGTCGGAGCTGTCGGCCCGATTCTCCAGGAAGGTGTTGCCGTCGCTGAAGGTGGATTCGAAGGCGTTGTGGGGCGAGAACGAGGCGTTGTTCCGCGCCACGAAGTTGCCGTTGGAAGCGCCCATCTCCGGGGGCTGCCCGCTCAGGAAGAACCCGTCCCCCGAACCTTGCAAGTCGTTGTCGGCTACCAGATTCGAGTCGCAGCGGTTGCGCAGCAGAAGCGCCGCCGAGTCGCAGCCGCGGCTGTACGACGCCGACTCACACCGCACATTCCGCCGGGCGATGTTCCGGACGATCACATTGTGGCTCGACTGCCACAGATGAATGCCCCAGCCGGAGTTCCCGGTGACATCGTTCTCGGCCACGTAGCTATCGTTCGCGCCGAAAAGCCCGATCCCGTTTTGCGCCCCGCGGGCCGTCACGCCGGTCACCGTCGCGCCATCGGTCCACTTGAGGTAGAGGCCGCCGCCGTAGGTCTCGAAAGTATCGGGGTCGAAGATATCGAGCCAATCGGCCTCGTCATACTTCACGGGCGTGGAGCGGAGCGCCTGGGCGCGTGATCCCGACAGGTCGGAGCCGGAGATCCGATGACCCCGCCCCCGTTCGATGCGGATCCCGAACCGATAGCCACGAATACTGCCGCCGACGATCTCGACATCGTCGTTGCCCCGGCTGATGACGCCGATCCCGACGTAGCGCGACGGCGCCGAATCACCACTCTCGATGGTGACGCCGGTGAGATCGATTCGCGTGTCCGACCCGGTGACGATGAGCACCCCCTGCTCCGTCGGATCAGGCACTCGATACGCGCCGGGACAGATCCGCACCTCTCCCTGCACCCGGAGACCGGCGCGCGCAATCGTCACGCAGGGATCGGCGCGCCGGGATGCCCCCACGAGGGGAAGCACGCCGATCAGCGCCGCCAACGAAGCTCGCCTCAGCATACCCGGAGGACATCCTCGACCGGACCGGCATCACCGTTGCGCAGCAGCGCCACCGCGTCCTCCAGGGCTCGCCGCTCCCTCGGCCAGGCGAGCCGGTCATTGGCCGGACGCGGAGCCAGCCACTCGAAGGCGTCGTGCTCATCGCTCAGGCGGACCGCCGCACCCGGCTCCACCAGAGCCACGAAGACGGGGATGAGCGCCACTTCATCCGCCCCGTGGCGATAAAACGCCTCGACCCGGCTCAGGTTATAGAGCCGGGCCGGCACCAATCCCGTCTCCTCCGCAAGTTCCCGCAGAGCCGCGGCGACAGGGAGCTCGCCGTCCTCGATATGCCCGTGCACGCTTTCCCACGCCCCGGCGCACCGGGTCTTCGGCGCGCGCCGAAGCACCAGTGCCTCGACGTCATCGCCCCGTCCGCGCAGGACATAGACATCCACAAAGGCCACCCGGAACCGGCTCATCTCACTCTCCCAAGACAGCGCGAAGCCCGCGCACCAGGGCGTCGGTGTCCGCGGGGGTCCCGACGCTCACGCGGAAGCACCCCGCGAGCCCCGGCTGGGCCGACAGATCGCGTACCAGAATGTCATGCTCATCACGCAATCTCGCGAATATCTCAGACGCCGGAGTATGCTCGGAGCGCACCATGAAGAAGTTGGTGACGCTCGGAAAGAGCGTGAGCCCCGGAATCTCGCGGCAGAGATCCATCACCCGCTTCCGCTCACGGATGATGTCCAGTAGATGTCCTTCGACTTCGGCCGCGTGACCGAGAACGACTTCGACCGCGGCGAGCGTCAAGGCATTGACGCTGTAAGGGAGTTTGGACTTGAGGATCTCCGCCACCACCGCGGGGTGCCCGAGCACGTAGCCGAAGCGGAGCCCCGCGAGACCGAGCGCCTTGCTGAAGGTCCGGAAGATGACGAGGCGAGGGTGATCGGACAGGAGTCCGAGGGCGGTGCGGCCGCCGAACTCCTGATACGCCTCATCCACCAGGACCAGCCCCGCTGTCTCGGCGAGCATCCGTTCCACCGCTCCGGCGGGGAGATCGGTTCCGGTGGGATTGTTGGGTGCGCAGAGGATGACTGCCTTGGCGCTCTCGCGGCGGGCTTCCGCGATGAGCGCGCCGATGTCATATGCAAAGTCGTGGCCGAGCGGAACGGGGCGATAGCGGCCCCCCTGGATCGCGGAGACGACGCGATAGAGCGCGAACGTGGGTGCCGGAGCGACGATCGCATCGCCCGGGCTGACGATCGCCGTGAGGGCCGCCTGGAGCAGATCGTTGGAACCGCACCCGGCGACGATCCCGTCCGCGGTCCATCCGGTCCGCTCGCCGATCCGTTCGAGCAACGCCCGCGGCACCACTTCAGGGTACCGATTCCACGCCACCTGACCGAGCCGGTCGAGCACCGCCCGCTTGAGCGCGGGAGGGAGGTCGTAGGGGCTCTCGTTCTGGTTGAGCTTGTGCCCGGCAGCGCGGGGGGTGGGACGGTAGGGGGGCTCGCGGCGGACAGTGTCTTTGATGTTGGCGAGCGCCGCGGCGGGGTCGACGCCGGGCGCGGGGGCCCGCGGAGTCATCGGCAGGTCAGACCCGGCGCCGGCTCAGGATCTTGTCGAGCCGAGCGTAGAGGGCGCGGGCCCGGAAGGGCTTGGTGAGGAAATCGTCGGCGCCGGCCTGGAGGACCCGGACCTCGTTATCCTCGTCCCCCTTGGCGGTGAGCACCACGATCGGGAGCGACTCTGTGGCGGGACGTGAGCGCAGGTGGGCCAGCACCGTGTAGCCATCCATCCCCGGCAGGTTCAAGTCGAGCAGCATCACATGCGGTCCATGGCGATCGACCTGCTCCAGCGCCTCGGCGCCGTCGCGGGCCTCGACCACTTCGTACCCTTCGCGCTCCAGCAGCTCCTTGAGGAGGCGGCGAAGGTGATCCTCGTCGTCGACCAGGAGGATCTTCGATCCCGCCCCGCGGCGGACCGGCTCGGCCGGCTGCCCGTCGGATTCCAGGAGTTCAAGCGCGTCGATCAGCTCCGCGCCGCTCCCGCCGTGCGAGGTGAAACCGGAGGAACGCGTGCCGTGGGTCGGACCGGAGGCGCGAGCCGGCTTCGGAGGCGCCTCCGCCGCCACGGGCGGCTGCAGCACCGGCACATCCACCACCCGGAGGAGTTCGTCGACACTGGAGTGCCCATCGAGCACGTGGCGCAACCCGCTGTCCCAGAGGGTGCGCATCCCCGCCATCCGTGCCGCTTCCGCCAGTTGATCGGGGGGGGCGCCGGCGCCGATCCGCTTCTCGAGCTCGGGGGTCATCTCCAGCACTTCGACGATGCTGAAGCGCCCCCGATAGCCGGTCATCGCGCACTCGGGGCAGCCCACGGCGCGGTTCAGCTTGGTGCCCTGGGGCACGAACTTGCGGAGCTTCTCCGGCACCGGATCGGTCGAGACCTCGTGGCAGGTCGGGCAGAGCCGGCGCATCAGCCGCTGGGCCACGACGCCGCGGAGCGCGGAGGCGATCTTGAACCCCTCCAGCCCCATGTCCACCAGCCGGGTGACCGCGTTCGGCGCGTCATTGGTGTGCAGCGTCGAGAGCACCAGGTGGCCGGTGAGCGACGCCTGCACCGCGACCTGCGCGGTCTCGAGGTCGCGGATCTCGCCGACCAGCACGACGTCGGGGTCCTGCCGGAGGATCGACCGGAGCGCGGTTGCGAAAGTGAGTCCCGCCTTCGGATTCACCTGCACCTGCACGATGTTGTTGGAGAGCCGGTACTCGACCGGATCCTCGACCGTCACGATGTTGACGCCCTCGTCCTGCACGTAGCGGATGGCGGAGTAGAGCGTCGTCGTCTTGCCGGAGCCGGTGGGGCCGGTCACCAGGATGATGCCGTCCTTGTTCTCCAGCATCGCCTTTATCTGGGTGATCTGTTCCGGATAGAGCCCCAGCGCCTCCAGATCGAGCGCGGTCGCCTGGGCGTTCAGGATCCGGATGACCACCTTCTCGCCCATCGAGGCCGGCAGGGTGGAGACGCGGAGGTCCACCGGCTGCCCGTTGACCGCCACGCGGGCGCGCCCGTCCTGCGGCCGAAGCCGGTCGGCGATGTCGAGCCCCGAAATGATCTTGATGCGGGAGATGAGCGGGACGCCGGCCGAGCGCGGGATCTTCATCTTCTGGACCAGCACGCCGTCGATACGGTAGCGCACCACCACGCCCCCCTCGGAGGGCTCGATGTGGATGTCGCTCGCCCGGGCGATGATTCCCTCGGAGAGGATGGCGTCCACCAGCCGGACGACGGGGCGAGCCGAGGCCTCTTCCGTCGTGGCGAGCAGGTCGTCCTCATCCTCCTGCTCGTCTTCGATCTGGGTGACCTGATGCTCCTCCTGCATCCCGGCGAGGAGGTTCTCAACCACATTCTCCGGCCGGTAGATCTCGTCCAGCTTCTCGGTGATCTTGACCGGGATCGCCAGGAGCATCCGAACTTCGCGGCCGGTCGCGAAGGCGAGCATCTTTTCCGCTTCGAGGTCGAAGGGGCTCGCTGTCGCCACCTCCAGTACCGAGTCGGTCACCCGGAGCGGAACGACACTGAAGCGCCGGGCCAGGCTCTCGGGGAGCCCCTCGCGCGCCTTGGAGGCGGAGATGTTATGGAGGTCGGCGATCGCAATGCGGAAGCGCTGGGATGCAGCGCTCAGGATCTCTTCATCGGTGAGGAGCCCCTTGGCCGTCGCGGTCGCCCACAGCGAAACCTCCCCTTCGGCGGGCTTGAGCGCCTCGACCGCTTCACGGGAGAGAATGCCTTCGACGGTGCTGACGAGCCATGAGTCGTTAAACGGCAAAGCTGGTTCCGATGGAACGGGGCCAACTGCAAGGGACACCCCAATTTAGGCGCTCAAACGCCGGGGGGCTAGGCGGGACAGTGGGTCGTGGGTCGTGGGTCGTGGGTCCG